>NZ_SMCO01000004.1 GCF_004346685.1 Sulfurirhabdus autotrophica | reverse complement strand
TGCCGTCACTTTGTAGGTTGCCGTTGTTGTCATAGCCGAGCGTGGCTTGGAGTGTGCCCGTTAGGGTGCCGTTGTGAATTTCGGTAAGCTGATTGACGTTATCGTATTTGTAAGCGAGCGTACTGGTCACTGGATTGCCGATGCTCTTTAGCGTGCGGTTGTTCCAAGGATCATAGCTGTCGTTTTCCTGTTGTGCGGCGGTGCCGTTGGTGACTTGCGTCAGGCGTTTCAGTTCATCATAGCTGTAGGCGTAGTTAAGCGTGCTGCCGCCAATGTTCTCGGTCTGGCTGGCGCGGTTGCCCACCCCGTCATAGGTATAGTCATGCTGGCTCAGGATGGTGCTGGCGGTGTTGCGGTTGACGAGTTGCTTGAGACTGTTATCGGCATTGTAGGCGTAACGGGCTGATGCATTGTTGGCCAGCCACCTTTCGGTGAGACGTCCGCCTGCGTCGAAACGGTAGGTAACGGTATCGTTGTTGGGCGCGGTGACGCCAGCCAATCGACCTACCGGGTCATACAGGTAGCTGGTAATGCGCCCATCACTGTCGGTGAGGTGATTCAACAGGCCGCCGGGGCTCCAGCTGTAGCTGAGGTTTTTGAGGCCGCGACTGTCGATGACCGAAGCGAGACGGTGCGTATTATCGTAGCCGAAGGTGGTGGTGGCTTCCGGGTGAACGGTCTGGATCAGCTGGCCCAGGACGTTGCGTTGATAGGTAGTCTTGCGCCCGCCCTGTTCGGTTCGGCTTAACAGTTGATGGCCAGTGTCCCAGGTAAAGCTGGTGATCTGATTTTTGGCATCGGAGACGCTGGTGGCGTTATTGTTGGCGTCATAGACGATGCTCCAGAACTTGCCCAGGGCGTCAGTGCTTCTGGTCTTGCGGTTGAAGTCGTCAAACGCCAGGGTTTCCTGCACTTTTGTGATGTCTGCGGCGGCGCTGGTACAGGGGCTCGGCGTGTAGCCGGCTTTGACCTGAGTACGACGGCTTAAGCTATCATAGCTATAGACGGTGACCGGGCACACGGCGCCAAAGGCGGCATCGGTGTATTGCGGGCCAACGATGCGCGTGGGACGGTTAAGTTCGTCGTATTGCGAGGTGGTGGCACGGTTGCTCAAACCACTCCCGCCTGCAGGTATTTCAGTGAGGCTGGTGACGTTGCCGTTTTCATCATAGTCATACTGCAGTGTGCGACCTGAGGTATAGCTCTGAATCGCGGGCGAGCTGACGGTTTTCAGTCGCCCGTCGCGGGTGGCGTCCCAGTAGGTATTGCTGACGGTGTTGCCGTTGGGGTCGGTGATACTGCGCACCTTGCCGTCGGCATCACGGCTGGAGGAAACCGCATTATTTTCCTGATCATAGGCGAGTACGGCGCGGTTGGCCGCATCATAGCCGATGCCGATACTGTAATTGTCGGGGTTGGTGACGCTGACCACGTTGCCTGTGGCATCATAGCTGTAGCCGGTGACATTGCCGCCGGCGTCGGTGGCAGCCTGCAGGCGATCCGCATCGTCATAGCGGGCGGCGCTACTGTCCACCAGGGTTTGAGTACCGTACAAATCAACTTTGAGCTTTTGTCCGACTGGGTTGCCGTTGGCATCGAACTGGTAGTCGCGCAATTTTCCCAACCGGTCGGTGGCCTGGATGATACGGTCAACAGTGTCGTATGTGAAGCTGGTGGGGTACCAGTCGGTGTCAATACCGGTTATGAGGCGACCCAGAGGATCGTAGCCAAGCGCAGCACTTTGGGTGGAGGGTGATGCATCGGTATTCTTGATGCCGGTGCGCGCGACCGTGGTGGCGTTGAGCTGGTTGGCGTCAAAGGTGTAGGCCACGATCGGGCCGGTGGTACTGGTCGGCGTGTTATTGGCGATTTGGCCGGCAAAATCGCGTACGCGCTTGCTGCTGGTCAGGTTGCCATGGTTATCATAGCCGTTGACGCTCCAGGACAGGATTTGCGCGGCAGCAGGGATTGCGCATTCGCCGCTGCAGGTGGAGGGGGTATAGGTGGCGACCGTACGAATGCTGTCGCTCAGGTTGCCGGCGGGGTCATACCGCAGGATGGTCCAGTTGCCGCGTGCGTCCTGAATACGGCGCGGCTGGTTATAGGCAGTGAAGTCGAAGAATTTGACCGTGGCGTTTCTTGGTGTGGTGATCTGCGTTACATTGCCGCTGGCGTCATAGGCGTACTGGGTAAAAAGTCCTTGCGGATCGGTCTTGGCGGTACGACTGAACGGCTGCCCGCTCTGGTTGTACTGGTAGCTGTGCTCGGCGCCGTTTTCTTCGACAATCTTCAAGGGATTGCCGTTGGGGTCGAAAAAGAAGTGGCGCTCCAGGCCGCGTTCGTTGACCTGGAAGGATTCCCGGCGGAAATCGTTGTAGGCGAAGCTGTTGATCTGATCCGCAGACAGGCTGCCATCGGTATTGACCACGGTGTGGCGGAAAGTTCGACCGTTGGCGTAATACTCGAATTTCATACCATTGCGGCGCGGCAGGATGTACTGCTTCATCAGGTGGTTGAGGCTGGTACCGTCAACGCTGGTGTAGTAGCTATAGGTAACGGGGGGCAGGGTAGTGGCATTGGCCACTGACAACGGGTTTTTAAAGCTGGTCAGGTTACCGCTGCCGTCGGTGTAGCCGTATTGGTACTGCCGTCCGGTAAAGTCCTGGATCTGGGTGAGATGGCTGCCCACGTAGGTGAAGGTCAGCGCATGCCCCAGCGCATCAGTGACACTGCACAGATTGTTGCCACAGGATGCAGAATAGCTCAGGTTCAGCGCGTTACCATTGCGGTCGGTAATCGACTGCAAGCGCGCGGTGACCGGTATCGTTGCGGGGCCAGGCACACCGCTGGGGCCGGTGGCGGTTTCAAATTGATAGGTCAGGCCATTCTTTTCGCGCAGGGTATAGCTGCCGTCGGCCTTGCGCTGGAAGGTCACGAATACGCCTGCGGGACTGGGGATGACTCCCACCGCGAGATTGCCACCGGTCTGGCCTGTAGTGGCAAAGAACTTCTCGGCACCGGTGCCATCAATCCAGGAAACTTTGGCGGCACCACCCTCAACTCCATAAAACTTGAGGCTATGGTTGAAGCTGTGGGTCCAGCCGTAGCCCAGCGGACCATCCACTGGCTGACGGCTATTATAGGATCGTTCGAAAACCATAGGCAATCCGCCGCGGCCTTTAATGGTGATATCGCGCTCGGTGTGGTACATATTGCCGGACGCCATGTTGACCGGGTCGCCACCAGCTGTTACTGGTGGGCCGTTGGCCAGGGTGGAATTGTTAGTCCCGCCAAACGGATTACTGATTTGCTGCAGGTACGCAGGGGATTCCTGCGTAGCGTAGAAGCCCGTGTTCAGTGTCGGACTGAAAAGGCTCGATATCAGGGTGTTGATCGTAGCGCCGCCAGACAGTTTGTTGATGGCGTAACTCGCACAAAACACGCCATTGCATATCGTGTCAGAAGGGTTGGCGACACTGCGCTCGCTGGCGAAGACATAGCCTTTCCAGTCGCCATACTGGATCAGAGACTTGGGCAAGGTAATGCTGTACCCCAGGTTCACCAGCCCCAAAATACCAACCGGCTTGGTGGTATCGGTGGTGTTCGGGGAATCGATCATGCAGCGCGGATATTGCAGCGTAGCAAGACTGTAGGAACAGTCATCCGCGGTGGCGCCCGGATAAACCGATAGCAGCGGGCGAACCGAAGACCAGTTGGCGCTATTGATGATGACGTTGCCGATGTTCTGAACTGGCTCATTGGCATACTGCAAGCCGCGTATGGTGCTGACCGCGTCGAGGTGGGCATTTTCCTGCCAGACATAGGCCTCGTAGGCCGATCCGGCATAGCCCGCCAGTTTGAAAGTGGCCCATACCGGAGATCCGGTGCTGAGATCCACATCACGACTGATGACGCCCGGCATGTCCACCAAGAAACCCGCGCGGTTGACCGCGAACGGCAGATCGAACAAGTACTGCACCTTGATCTGGGAGGAAGCGAGCCCCATGTGATTACCGCTCTCTCCTGATCCGCCGTTAATGCCGCCCACTTTTTTGGCTGCATCCGAGATGTAGCGCATGTACTTGAGCCCAACCAGGTTCAGGAACTCACCTTCGGTACTGTCGAGCGTATCCGCCGTGGCGTTGGGATTGGGTGTGTTGTTGACGTTGGCGAGCAGAATCGCTGCACGCTGGGCGAGTACAGCGTCGGATCCCTGGAAGGCATACCCCTGCAGGGCAAGCAGGTTCGCGGCCCCGATGTTATTGTAGTTTACGGTCTGGGCAGTTCCGGAGAACTCGTCAAGAAAGACACTCAGGGAAAGTGCATTTTTCGTAGAACAGAGATCGACGGCTGCCCCGGAGATTCCCTTATCCTGCCCCTCTACCCGCAGCACCGGCACGACACTCACTGTATTGCAAAGGGGGATGGCAGAACTCGTATTGTTGTCGGTGCGCCAGGCATCCAGCAAGGTCTGATCCCCTTGTGTCGCTCCCTTGAAGGATAATGTTACGCGGGATAACGCCACATCTGGTAAATAAAGGTTATAAGGGGATGCAAGACCCAAACCGCTGATACTGAACCGGTAACGGTGATCTGGTGGTAACTGATAGGCTTCCGGCGAGGTTGTGCTTGGCCAGTTCGTGAAGTTGACGACCTCAAAGGGCAAGGACGCCGGCAAAATATCAACCGTCAAGGGATTCTGCGTCCCTTTGTAGGGTACATCCCCCACCGTCGCATCCGGGTTGGCGTTTCTGACTATTGTTTGAACCTGCTGAGCGTAGGCTTCTTGCGGCAGGCTGTCGGGGCCATTGGTGCGGGCCGCCAGGTAGCCCGGATAATCGAAACTGACCGAGGTCGCTATGCCTGCTTGATAAGATTTGTCCTTGAAGCTCGGATCGAGCGGGATCCAACGTTCGCCGCTGTTATCCACTGCAGCGCCCCGGTAACGCCCATAGGGCACACAGGCTTCTACCCAAACGTGCTGAAACTGGACAGCATTATTTTGTAGGGCACTGTTATGAAATAACGTGGTATTGAACTTTCCGGCCGCCAGAATAGCAGCTGCACCAGCATAGGATTTAGCGCCTACCCAGCGTGCCATACGCCCGCCATCTGCTGCCGGAGAGGTTGGAGATGGATCGGTTATCTTCACCGTGCCGCGTACATAACGGGCCGGGATGTTGGATGCCCGCAACAAGGCGATCAGCAATGATGCCTGATCGGTCGGGCCACCAGCTTTGGTATTCAGCGCACCCATGGCACCCTTGAGAGAACCGTAATAGGGCTCGAACTGGATGTTGTTGGAAACATACTCAAATATCCGCGCAGGCGAATAGCCGAGTTGCTCAGCCAGCTTCTGGATTTGCGTAGTCTGGGGCGCATCTGCCGTTGCCGCCAGATCTTGCGTTTTAACATAACCACAACTGACAGCTTCGGGCGGCGTTGCCGGTACGGCTGCGAGCAGGGTATTCCCCAGGAAAGCATAAACATTGTTGGCCGGAGCACGGGATGCCAGGTACTTGGGCAATTGGTTGCTGGGTTCAACCGGGCGTGCCACAGGCGTGACATCGTGGCGGAACGTGGGCCCAGGCAACTCGCCTACGCCCATGTTACGGGCTGCCTCATCGCCGCGTACCGCCTTGAGTTCCGCTTGCAGATGACGAAATGCGCGCTGCCGACCGTTGCCATCGGCCACATCGACATCAACCAGCGCTTTATCGAGACGATCAAACCGTTGCTCTGCATTGGCCAAAAGCCCATCCCAAGCCTTAACTTTGCCAGCCAGGCCAAGGGCCACCAGGCGCTGACGGGTTTTGCCAAACTCCTCCCGTGCCTGGCTGCGGAGTCCAGCCAACTCGGCCCGCTTACCGGCTGCCAACATCCTTTGCGATTCGCCCGCTGACTTCTGCTCGGATGCGGATAATGCCCGGGCTGCACGTTCAGCCACCGGTCGCGCAATCTCCGCGAGATCATCCAGATCCTTGTTGAGTGTTTCGGCGAAGCTGGGGGCTGCGGATGCGGGCTGTTTAACCAGCTTCTGCACTACCGCGTCTGGAATGGGCGCATGGTCTGTGTGCGCAGCACCTGCCGTAAACGAGGCCAGAGAAAACAGGATGCCAAGCAGGCAGGCCGGGGCGCGGCGGACAAACAAAGACATGTTATTCTCCATGATGAATTCCAGTGGCAGGTGGTGACACCCTTCTCAATTTTATTGTGATCAGCGGTTATTATTCCGGCGGCGGTCAATAACGACCATGGACGTGAGCAACAGCCCAGCCATGAGGATTGCCCCCCACTCTGGCAGCGTCGGCACATCATTGTCGCTATTAGCCGAAACAGGTTCGCTCACTAAAATCTGTCCAGCCACGGAGGCAGTTGCATTCAAACTGTCGCGCACCTGATAAGTAAAATTGAAAGGACCAACGGCTGTGGGCGTACCACTGATAATGCCGTTGGAGGCGAGCGCAAACCCGGGAGACCCGTCCGGCAAGCTGCCTGAGAGAATGCTGAAGGTATAGGGTGGCGTGCCGCCGCTCGCTTGAAGCGTGTAATTGAACGCCTGATTGAGGACTGCATTAGCCACGACAAGTGAAGCCGTCACCCCTGCCACGCTCTGGCCATTGCCTGGCAGCAAATTCCTGCCATCCGCGACGGTGTTGATAGCCAGCTGGGTTTTTACGACATCCGGAATCCCGTCGTTGCTGCTGAAGGTCAATGCTGGTGAGGGAACAGGCAATGTCTGAAGCGCGAGTGCTGTCTGGAAAGGATCGTTGCCCCATGCCCCATTGATCTGGCTTGCAATCAGGTAATCCTGCGCTGGCCCCAAGGCTGCGTGGAGCGGATTGACGGCAGAGATGGCCAGGTAAGCCAGAGCAGTTTCCAGCGCGCCGCTCGTACCGTTTTCGCCAAAGCCATGATCTGTAGGACTCTGTTTGGTCAGCAAGAAATTGATGCCGTTGTTAATCACCGTCGAGAAGGTATAAGAAATACCATTACCGCAAGTACCTCCCGGGAAGCGGGTATTGATTTTCTGGAGAAGCAGAATCGTGTAGGCGGTGGGGAGTATGCTCGCAGCGGATGCGGACACAGGTGCGCTTGCGCCTTGCCCAAGATAGGACCAGCCACCGCCTCCACCCTGCGTCGGCAGGATTGCGCCACAGAGTGCCGAAAACGCATCGTTGTTGGAATATCCAGGTACTGCGTCAAGTAACGCAGACAACGCAAGGGAGGTATCTACCGGACTCGATCCGTAACCCGGCAGAGAGCCCCATGCCTTGTAGAGGTTATTGCTCGCCTGAAGTTGGCTTGCACGCTGCGTCACATCATCGCCCACGTGCAGCAAGGTTGCGATCTGACGGGCCTTGCCATCCACGCTTGAGGGTTGGACGTTGGCGAGCTTGGCAACTCCGGCATTGTAGGCGTTACCGCGCAGAATCCCGGCTTTCATAAAGGCATCGAGCACCGCGCTCGTCGATTGCACCTCCAGACCTTGAATCGCTGACCAGCTACCGTCACCTTTCTGGTGCTGAAAGAGCCACGCTAGCCCCGTGGTTCTGGCGTTATTGATCTGGGTAGGGGTTGCCGCCGCCCACACGCCCGCGGAAGAAAACAGGAGGGTTAAAATTGTAGTCCGGATAACTAAACGAGAGCATGCACTCACGGTAACCCTCCCAAGGGCTCCGCTATGCGTTGCCCAAAAATATTGTATTATCGAAACCTTACGAGGGATGCCACGCGGTCAGCGCGCCTTGAGAGGTAGGTGTATTCTATTGGAAGAATTTTACCCGATCGATATGACATATTTATGAAGATAGCGTGGTGTTTTTGTAGGCCGATATAACTATGTCATAATACGTTCTGACGAGGCATAGCTGGACTTGAAAACCAGAGTCTGCCAAAAACAACGACCAATAAAGCTCCCACAATAGACAAGGCCAGCCGCCCGCCGCCATCCAGGAAATGCATCCAGTAAACCAAAAAGGAGCTGGCATCTGGTGCCACACGGGACAAGATCAGATCGTCCATGCTGCCCAGCAGCATCAGCGGGATATCCAGCATCTCCACCAGCAACAGGACAGGCACAGCACCTGCTAACAGCAGCAGACGTTTATAGAAGCGACGGGTCGGCCAGGCTGCCAGCAGGCTCAACATCAGCACTGCGTCCTGCAATGCATGCCCCGCCAACGTCGAACTGGAAATGTTTCCTCCCGGAGAAAGGACGTGCTCTTCCACTACGATGTAATGCATCAGCTGGAGGTTCAGGGCGATCACTTCTTCACCCCGGTTATCCTGAAGTCCCAGACTCAGAATGCGATAGTCCGGGGTCAACCAACCTATCTCCCAATGGTAAATGGGAAGTAACAGTTCGACGTAGCGATGGCCAAATTGCAGGGACAGGGCGAGCAACGCCAGGTAGGCGATCAGGAAAACAGCGGCGGACTTAAGCAGGGTACGCTGGTTCATTGCCGACAGCCGCATCCCGACTTGCCCACCACAGGAAGAAGACACACCCCAGCACGATGATTAGGGTCGGCGCTATAGTGCCGTGCAGCAGGTCGAACCAGTGACGATTGTAGTGTGCTGCAAAATAGAGGGAAACAATGCGTCCCTGATTCAGCAGGTAAATGAATACGGTGCCCAGGAGCGCGCCTCTCAGTTTGTGTTTCCAGGGTGCGCTGAAAGCCACAATCGCGGCCAGCAGCAGAAAGATGCTTTCCGTCCCTTCGCAGCCGTTGAGTATGGACAGTCCGCCTAATGGTGACACGATGCGATGCCCCGTTGCCTGGGCCTGCTCCTTTGGCGCGATCAAATTGATCATAGCCGCACTCGGGCGCACCGTGGCAACATCAATGACAAGATGCTCGAAAGCTGTGCCGCGGCTGGCAGAATAGCCATACTGCAACAGGAAAAAAGCCAACAGGAAAAGTAAAGCGAAGCGTAGCTCTCTGGCAAACATACGAGGTCTTTCTACGCGGTGCATAACAGGGTTAAGCAGATTGTTTAAGGCCATAGTCAAGCATCTCTATATAATACCCGGCCAGCACAAATTAAGAACAATGAGAATTGTAAGGACTCTTTGATTATCTCTGACGAAGATTGCAGATTTATTACGTGCGGATAGACACACTGACGTAATTACGTTTCAGATTTTTACAGATCAACATCAAAAAACTTATTCATCCTTCCCTGAAAACCGGGAGGATGAATATATTCGATGATTTGCTGATTAAAAGAAGAGCTGATACGGCGAGCATGTATTGGCCTGTCTAGTGCCCCTCATCACGCCATTGGTCACATTGTAGTTACTATCCAATAACGGCAAATAGTCCCCAGGCAGCGCGCCCAAGCCGGGCAATGTGGCAATAATAATGGGGTCACCGGAACGCACTTTGAAGGTAGACAGGAACAGGTCCATATTGCCCGACGGAGCGGCAACGCCGTTCACAGCAACAGAGCGCCATTGAATGGTTTGCTCTAAAAAATAATCGTATTTGCCAGCGATCACATTTGCAATGGTCGGCGAAACACCATCGATGGAAACAAAGTGCCAGTGATCGGAAGCGCCTGGGACATTATCGGTGGACAACAGCCCAATTGCGTATTTGTTAGCGGCGAAGTCCGAGTTTAAGCTTGATATTACATTGCCCGAACTGGCATTTTCCGCTACTTCATATTGCCCTGCATTACTAAAGGATGCATCTGCCAAAGCCACTGAGCCTGAAGAGCATGGATAGCCACCAAAAAAGGCATTAGCGGAAGCCTGAGTGCCCGAACCGGACACTCGGCGTTCGACTCGCACGAAATGACCTGCCAGAGAAGGATTAATCGGGCCCCATTCCTGATAGCTTCCAGTCAACAAGCTTGTGATCTGAAATCGACTTAGATTGGTCACATTCGCGTAAACGTTGTCGCTTACCGCGATTCCGTATACCACGGCGTTCTGGCTCTGAACAAACAAGTGGCCTAATTCAGTCTGATTCAGTTGAACCGTGCCAATTGGCAGGTTGGAGCCAACGAACAGACTGGGTTCCATATCGGATACGCCTGCATCTGGCACGGCATTCACAGTTGCGCTGCAATTGTAGGTAGCCGACGGATAAGCTGCACCGGTGGAAGTGCATGTTGCAGTTTCAATTTTCATGCGGCTGATAGCCGTGGCTTTTGCAACCGGGGTCACACCCATGAGCGAGCCGCCGACGGCGCTTTCATGTATCAACACTTTCTTTCCGTCCAGTGCGGTACCAGTGCCGTTCACCGTACCGAAATAAGCACGGTAGTTGCTTCCGCCGGAAGTATTATCGTAATACACATCGATAGTGCCAGCTTGCATCATGCTCCCAGCTGTCTTCCCCAGGGTCTTTTGCAATGCTGAAGAACCGGAAATAAATACCTCCAGGTCGGGTGTCACTGTCGGGCCATGCGCAAATGCTTGGCAAGCAAGCAGCGTCATCGCATTGGCCAGAAACAGGTTGATCAGTTTCATAATCGGCTCTCCATAATAGTATGGAAAACTTTACCCTTCATATATTACAGTTTTACATTGGGAGAACAGCCTGTTGATTATTCTCTGCGCAAATACCATAAAATTACCTTTATACTCGAATAGTTCGCGCAACCAGCCTTATGGGACGTTTGTTTGAAGACCTTTAATACGTCACTCTACTCTTTTCAACTCAAAGAGTATTTCAGTAACCAGGCGTAAGACGCTAAGCCGAAATATCAACAACACTAATTATGTAAAAAAGGCATTCGCATCCCTGTTTAATTTCGAAATCGAATATCTTTCAAGCGATCAATCCTTTACTTCAACTCCACACAGCCAATTCATTTTGTTTTCTCTTGAAAAAATCTTTTCGATGAGTTGACGGGGTTTTGTCTTAGCGGTTTTCTCCGCAAAAGTATGTTTGAATGTGCTGCCGAAGAAACTCATCAGAAGTTGGCCATCCGTCAATTTCACGCCACCATGCTTCACGCATAGATTGATGGCGTAATCTAAAATAGAATCGCTTATTAGCTTTCCATCCGGATGCCACAATACAAGCGATGAAGTATTACTTTGACCGTAGCGTTGCATAAAGTCGATGAGATATCTCGATTCTCCATCCAAATTGAGACTTGCAATGAGAACTGGGCGGTGAACACACTTGTCCGCATCCAAATATAGAAACACAGGATTTTTGTCATCAATGGACTCAGGCAAGAGATTGACTAGCTTTCCCTTTATTAATCCAAGCTCATCCAGTACTGGCAAGTAATCGATTTGCAGCCGGTTGGCATAGTAATCATCAACTCTCGCCAGTTCCAAATATTCAATTGTGTCATGGAGTTTACTTTGCCTTACATCCAACTCCTTTAACGGTTCAGATTGCGCCCCATCTCGTTCCCTTTCAATCCGTTTAATTTCAGCGGCTTTCTCCATTGCGCGAAGAATTACATTCACCAACCCTTCATGCTCAGCTGAAGACCCTTCAATTAGAGACCCGTCAGCCAATAATAGTTGTTTCTTACCCTTTGCATTTTTGGTGAACTGGTTGATTTTTTCTATTTGAGGTGAGTAAATTTTATCCAGCTCCGGAAAACGCGATTCAAATTCAGTATCGTTTATTTCCACAGGTACAATAGAGTTATCCCCCGGCACGTTTTCTAGAATGCTAATCTCGGCCCCTTCAACCAACACATTTGGGCGTTGAGTACGCTCATCCTCCGGAAGTTCAGCCCTTTCTTTATCCGAAGCTATCGTTCTTGCATCGTTATCACGACCAAAATGGATTTCATCAAATGGAATTGTCCAATTTGTCGCGCTTATCAGCCTGGTAACAAAAAAACGTTCTTGGCCTTTAGAAATGAGTCGCTTGAAGATACATTTCAAATTCATTTCACCGTGATTAGGCGGTGAGGCTATAAGTGCATGTTTAAACGCGCCATCACCTACGTTGCCACTAGCCCTCAAGAAAATAGTTTTTGCTTCTTCAAATGCATCTGGCGTGAAAAATAACCTCGCAATATGGCGTCTGTCGCTATTCAACATCCATTGTCGTAGCCAGATGGCTGCGATCTTCGGATTATCCTCTTGAGTACCAGATCTGGCCGGATCGATAATGAAACGATCTGGATTGAGGATTTTGTCAGACAGGATTGTGTAAAGCATCCGACTTGAAGTGCAATAAAAGAATCGAAACACTTCAGCGCAAGGGATTATGATTCCAAATGGATCACCCTTGTATTCAATAGCGACATAGTATGCCCTCCCTCCCACTGAATCATACAAAGGACTCCTGCCGTCCATATAAGGAATTACATACTCATTGGTTTTGTGAAATTTGGCATGCCTGCTGATAAGCTTAAACTTTGATTTACTAAAATCAACATCTAGGATACCCATTTCTTCAGAAGGTAGAGGAAGGCATGGGTCTCTCGCAATTCGAGAGTTTTCAATTAAAACGTTTAACGGCAATCGCATCAACTCTGCCGCAGGCACCTCTTTGGCGACAGCCATACCTTGCGTCTCAAAATCGGCTGGCGTAATTGGATTATGCTGGTTAACCAGCTTTCTAAAATAAATGACGAGCCTGGGAGTTTTTTCTGGAAGAACTGCGGTTTTTAGATTTCCATGATGGACTACCTTCCAAAGTCCCTCCATCCCACTTAATGAACGATGTTCAAGCGATTGTTCCAGTTCTGGTCGCAAATTCTGTGAGTTCATTCGCAGTTATTGTGAACCAGTCGCAATTAACTTGACGTTTAACACCTTGGGAAGATCAGCAGGGGCAAGATTCACAGTGATACGGCGCGCCGGAAACTCAAACCGGGCAGTCAGCAATGCTGCACGCACCCGGTCTTTACTTTCTTTTACCTCTGCTTCAGGCAAACCGACGATGGTAAAACTGGGCAGCCCATTGGATAAATGCACCTCCACTGTGACCAGTGGCGCGTCCATCCCGGAGAGGGAACGACTATATAGGATGGCAAGACTCATAGGGTATTAGCTAAGTTCAGATGTCAGTGAAAAACCGAAAGCATGGCCGGCACATTGGCCAGTCAATTACAGAACAGGGAAACCCTACCCTTCACTTTGGGTATTTTTTGCAGCCGCTTCCAATTCCGCCATTCGCGCTTCCAGCTGGTTCAATTTTTCGCGAGTCCGCAGTAACACTTCCTGTTGCACGTCAAATTCTTCACGCGTCACCAGATCTAACCGACTGAATGTACCAGCCAACATGGCACGCATGTTTTTCTCAATATCTTTTACCGGGCTTTGAGAAACCAGCTCACTGACTTTACTGTTAATTTCTTCCAGAATCTTTTGATTTAACATGATTTCTCATTCCTTAAAAATTGTATTTTATCAAAAATTACTCTGTAATGCTTGGTTTACCATGCCAAAAGAATAATTAGGCATAGCACCATAAACAACTCTGAAAAATTTTGCAATTATATAACGCACCATTATCGTGCGCACACATTTAGCCGAGCACTATTTTGGTGCGTTGCACACGTAATTGATTTAATGACAAATAGTAATATATTGTTTTTAAATGAAAAAAAATCTGGCACGAAGTATGCTAAAGAGAATATGCAACTAAATTATTTCATTATCTTTACTTGAAGGAAAACACATCATGCGGACCATCTCCAAGTCTTTAATCCTGGCAGGCTTCACCACTTTATCCATGCTCGCAGTTTCAGGTACAGCTTCTGCAGCCGAAGCCGCACCAGCTTACACATTAACTTCTAACGTTTCTCTGGTTTCTGACTACTATTTCCGTGGCCTGACACAAACCTGGCACAAGCCGGCACTGCAAGGTGGCGTGGATTATGCACATAGCAGTGGGTTTTATGCTGGCTTATGGGCTTCTAACGTTAGTGGTAACCAATATAGCGGCGGCTCGCTGGAAGTGGATTACTACGGTGGCTACAACGGTAAAATCAACGACGATTTCAGCTGGACCGCTGGCCTCTACGGATATTACTATCCTGGTGCAAACGTCAACAAATCTGCTGGGCCTAATGCATCAACTGCAGACGTAAAATTTAACAACCTTGAATGGAACGTAGGTGTTTCTTACAAGTGGTTGAGCGCAAAATACTCACAAAGCTTTACGGACTATTTCGGCCTCAATACAAACACCGGTTACACAAGCGACACTAAAGGCTCCAGCTATATCGACCTGAGTGCCAGCATCCCACTGATGGACGATTTATCTCTGGGACTCCATGTTGGGCACACCGATATTAAATCCAAAACCGCTGCCGGCGGCAATCCAGATTACAACGATTACAAGATTGGGGTGACCAAAACCTTCAAGGATGGCTGGAATATTGGCGTAGCTTATGCCAAGAGCAGCAACAGCAGTTTCTACGATAACACCGGTTCGCTTGCCAATTCAGACACATCGAATCTGGGCGATGGCCGCTTCATCCTGAACGCCGGACGTAGCTTCTAAAAACCAAAAAAGTTTGCAGTGAGCGCATTTGCGCCACTGCTAATCGAATTCTGAACGGAGGATTTTTTATGAAACTCGTTACCGCAATCATCAAGCCTTTCAAGCTTGACGAGGTACGTGAAGCTTTATCCGCCATTGGCGTACAAGGTATCACTGTCACCGAAGTCAAAGGCTTTGGACGGCAAAAGGGGCACACCGAACTATATCGCGGTGCAGAGTACGTGGTGGATTTTCTGCCTAAGGTCAAAATTGAAGCCGCAATCAAGGCTGATCTAGTCGACCAGGTGATTGAAGCCATTGAAAAATCAGCCAATACCGGCAAAATCGGCGATGGCAAAATTTTCGTATTCAATCTTGAACAGGCAGTCCGTATCCGAACCGGTGAATCCGGTCCGGATGCGCTATAAGGGGAGTCCATCATGAAACGTTTGATTTCAGCTCTGGCCCTATTGGGCGCAATTGGATTCAGTACCGGGATACTTGCAGAAGAACCCGGTGCCATTTCTACCACACCAGCTGTTACAGAAGCTGCACCTGCTCCGGAAGCTGTCGCTGCGCCAGTTGAGGCAGCCCCTGCTGCTACACCGGCAGCTGCTCCAGCTCCTTCAGAAGCTGCGCCAGCTGCCGCACCTCCTCCAAAACTGGATTCAGGTAATACAGCCTGGATGCTAACTGCTACCGCTTTGGTGCTGTTCATGACCATTCCCGGATTAGCTTTGTTCTATGGTGGTATGGTTCGTAAAAAGAACGTCCTTGCCACACTGATGCAAAGCTTTGCGATTACTGCACTGGCAACGCTGATCTGGTTCATCGTCGGTTACAGCCTGGCCTTCAGTGAAGGGGGGGCTTATGTCGGTGGTTTGAGCAAGCTCTTCCTTAAAGATCTGACGGTTGACGGCTTGAATGGCTTATCGATTCCGGAATCAGTCTTCATGACCTTCCAGATGACGTTTGCTATCATCACCCCAGCCCTGATCGCCGGAGCCTTTGCAGACCGTATGAAATTTTCTGCCATGCTGTGGTTTATCGGAATCTGGTCAATCGTTGTTTACGCTCCGATTACCCATTGGGTTTGGGGACCAGGCGGCTGGTTACTTGGCAAAGGTATTCTTGATTTTGCTGGCGGTACGGTTGTGCATATCAACGCGGGTGTGGCAGGTCTGGTCGCTGCGCTGGTACTTGGCAAACGGATTGGATATGGCAAAGAAGCCATGCCTCCTCATAATCTGACGCTTACCGTAATCGGTGCAGCCATGCTATGGGTAGGTTGGTTCGGCTTCAATGCCGGTTCTGAACTGGCTGCTGACGGACGTGCCGGAATGGCCATGGTTGTTACACAGATAGCTGCTGCTGCTGCCGCACTTGCCTGGATGTTTGCTGAATGGATGTCTAAAGGTAAGCCAAGCGTTCTGGGTATTGCTTCAGGTGCTGTTGCTGGTCTGGTTGCCATCACGCCAGCTTCCGGTTTTGTTGGCCCGATGGGTGCATTGGTGATCGGCCTGGTCTCTGGTGTCGTCTGCTTCTGGGGTGCTACTTCTCTCAAGCGCATGATGGGCTACGATGACTCTCTGGATGCCTTCGGCGTACACGGTATCGGCGGTATTGTTGGCGCGATTCTGACAGGCGTGTTTGCTGTCAAGAACATCGGCGGTACAGCGGGCATGCTGGAAGGTAACGGCGGTCAGGTCATGACTCAGATTCTGGGTGTAGGTGCAACCTTGATCTACGGTGCAATCGCTACCTTCATTATCCTGAAAGTGATTGACGCGATCATCGGTTTGCGTGTCTCCGAAGAAGAGGAACGCGAAGGTCTGGATATTGCGCTGCACGGTGAGCGTATCGAGTAACCACCTTCCCACCACGGTTAGTTTTTCGTGATGAGAAAACCAGGGCGCCTTCGGGCGCCCTTTTTTATTTGTATTATTTCCAGTAAATTACTCACCTATATTTTGACAGTTCTAACTTGTTGTTATTTGCACTTTATACTGAGGGACTACTTTTGAGACCAGCGCTTACTGCCATCACGCTTTTGCTTTGCAGCAATATATTCATGACGTTCGCCTGGTATGCCCATTTGAAAGAGCTCAATAATAAACCATGGATTATTGCCGCTATGGTTAGCTGGGGAATTGCCCTGTTTGAGTATATGTTTCAAGTACCGGCAAACCGGATTGGCTACAGCGTCATGTCTATCGGTCAGCTCAAAATACTGCAAGAGGTCGTTACGCTTTCAATATTTGTCCCATTCACGGTCTATTATTTAAAAGAACCTTTAAAACTCGATTATTTATGGGCAGGCCTGTGTTTGATCGGAGCCGTCTATTTCATGTTCAGAAGCAAACTCTATGGCGCCTGAATAGCCATAATAAACGCCCAAACCATTTAATTCCACCCACAATCCCAATAGCTTAATTTTTCTTCTCCAATTCTGGCATCCGGGTATTTGCATGCCCCATTCCAGCACTTCCGAATAAATTTATTTGTAAGGTTTAAGGCTACAGCGCGACTATTCCATACACTGATACTTATTAGGAAAAATCATGAAACTTGCTCAATTGTTCGCCACTGCTGCACTTGCCTTGACGGTTCTGACTGCACAGGCTTTAGAAATACAGCCCTATTCTCCCAAAGCACTCGAAGAGGCGCAAAAAGCAAATCTGCCCGTTGCATTGCATTTCCACGCTGACTGGTGCCCTACCTGTCGTGCTCAAACAAAAGTACTTAACAGCTTCAAGGATGACAAATCACTCAATATGACCGTATTGGTAGTGAACTATGACAAAGAAAGAGACCTTAAGCGAAAACTGGGCGTACGCGTGCAATCGACCATTATTGTGTATAAAGGCAGCGCTGAAACAGCAAGAATAGCCGGAGAAACCTCACCAGAAAAAATCAAGGCCGCATTACAAAGTGCCTTATGAAGCGATTTCAACAAAAACAACATCACATGTTTACAATTAAATTCAAATCAACACAAATGAGGCAAAAATGAGCGCAGGTGTCACAGAACTATGGTTAGCAGTTGCCGCAGGCAGTCTTACTACCCTGTCGCCATGCGTATTTCCCATATTGCCGCTTGTGGTCGGGGGGGCAGTGCAAAATAATCGCCTTGCCCCACTGGCGATAGGTGCAGGCATGATCACATCGTTTGCGCTGGTGGGCGTTTTGGTTGGTGCATTAGGTGCCGCGCTCAATATCGATTCCGACTCAGTGCGTACCGCTGGCGCAGTACTCTTAATAGCCTTCGGTATTGTCATGCTGGTTCCCGCGCTGAATGAACGTTTCACGCATTTAATGACCCCATTGGCAGCCAATGCAAACCAGGCTTCCAGCAAACTGGACAGCAGTTCGTTGCTGGGCGCATTTGCCCTCGGTGGGCTGCTTGGCATGATCTGGAGTCCTTGCTCAGGTCCAATTCTGGCAACTACTCTGACGCTGGTGGCAAGCGAAGGCGGGGCGGGAAGAGGCGCTTTAATTCTTGGGCTATTTGGTTTTGGCGCAGCAGTGCCACTGGTTGCAATCGCCTATGCTTCAAGAGCTGGATTTAATCGTTCGCGAGATTGGGTATTAAAGCATATCGATGGGCTTAAGAAAGGATTTGGCATACTGATTATACTGGTAGGCGTGGCCATACTTTCTGGCCTGGATAAAAAACTGGAGGCACTGGTTGTCAACTCGCTGCCTGATGCGTGGATTACACTTACAACCTTATTCTGATCAGGCAGCAACCCAAGTAACCACACCCGGTGCTTGGGTTGCTACAATCAATTACTTTTCGGAACAAATTTTCCACGAGAAGCCAGACTCTAAATCTAAGATCCCGGTTCACCATCCCATTGCGGCAATTCAAACCAGAAAGTTGCGCATTCTCCCTCTACGGTATCGAAACCAATTGTGCCATGCATGTGCTCAATAATAGCCTTAGCGATGCTAAGGCCAAGCCCGGTTCCCCCTTTTTGACGTGTATCTGAAGAGTCTGCCTGCGAAAATTTTTGGAATATACTCGACTGGAAAGCCTGCGGAATGCCTGCCCCATGGTCCTTAACGCTAACCCGCAATCGTTTTCCATTTTGGGTTACACCAATTTCAACAACGCCATCCTTGGGTGAAAATTTTGCAGCATTGGACAACAGATTTGAGAGCACTTGCATTAAACGCATTTCATCGATCATCACATGCACGTTTTCGGAAATCCGCCCTGCCAACTCAAAACTGATCCCGTATTGTTGCGCAAAACCCTGATTGTTTTCCAAACTTTGGTCTACAATTTCCATCAAACGAAATGGCTTGAGATCAAATTTCATTTTGCCAGACTCTATTTTTTCCACATCCAGCAAGTCATTGATCAGCCCTAGCAGCCGCTCGCTATTTTTAAAGGCTATGTCCACTAGGCTTTTGGCTTGTTGAGACAATTCACCTGCCACACCACCCGCAACAAGGCCAAGAGACCCTCTGATAGAGGTCAATGGCGTACGCAGTTCGTGGCTGACTGTAGAAACAAACTCCTTTTTTAACCGCTCTACTTTCTTGTACTCTGTAATATCGTTCCACGACCCCACTGCTTGTCGAATATCGCCATCATTTTCCAGCATCTGCAGTTCATCTCGTACCCAGATATATTGCCCGGCATGATTTCGCAATCTGTAACTGCGAACAATATGCCCATTTTCTAGCAGAGCAGATATTGCATTAATTGCCGATTCGCGGTCCTCGTCGTGAACATGCTTTTCCCACCAGTTTGGTTCCGCTAATATTTCATCAGAATTAAAACCGAAAAAACGCTTGATATTTTCGCTTACCCACGTGAGCTTTGAGCTTCCACAATCTAAATTAAGTGTATAGGTCACCGAAGGGCTACAAGAAAGCACATGCTGCAATTGCTGTCGAGATTGATGCAATTGCATGTGACTGGCCTGTACATTTGCCATTGCTTCAACCAAGGTCTGCTGGTTAAGCTCTCTTTCTACACAACCGGCAAGGTCCGCAAGCAAAGCCAGCATGTCCGGTGTGAAATTTCTGGGCTTATCATCAATAATACACAATGTCCCGAGTAAGCTGCCATCAGCAGCCTGAAGTGGATGGCCAGCATAAAAACGGATATTTGGAGGACCCGTTACAAGCGGATTATCAGCGAAGCGCAGATCAGCCAGTGTATTGGCAACGACAAAAGTATCAGGACTCAAAATAGCATGGCCACAGAATGAAATGGACCGAGGTGTCTCGCTCGCGCTCAGTCCCTGACAGGATTTAAACCATTGACGATCGGTATCCACCAGCGAAACCAGAGCGATAGACACATCAAACAAGCGTTGTGCCACTCGCGTAATGCGATCAAAGCGTTCCTCGGGTGGGGTATCAAGGACATGCAAAGAATGCAGCACTTCAATACGATGCGACTCGTCAGCTGGAAATTCTGGTTCCTGCAAAACCGTCTCCTTGGTTTATTATCTTAAGGGTATTAACCGAGAAACAAAAACACTGAGCACTTCTTATAATTCCAGCGGGAAGCAAGTTTTTAAGGTGTCCACATAACTATACCTCAACAAATCACAAACTTTAAATATCAGAAAATAGTGCACGCCTAAAACATGGCCTTTCACTGGATTAAACCCATCATTCAACCAACCATTTTGAGTGCAAATAATTAAGCGTTTTTCCTTAAGTTTTACCTTGAACTGACGTTAAAGCTCTACACCTTTTTGTTCAAATTGAAAACATTTTCTTCAACTTCACACTTTCAGGAATGCACATATATGCGCAACAATAAACTCATTCAATGCATTGCGTTTCAACTACTTATCACTTCGCTTTTGGTGGCTTTTCAACCCTCAGCAATTGCTGCTGAAAACACGCCCATTCGAATGGGTATCAATCATGGCCTGTCAGAACCCCTAAAAAGTTACGACCGGCAAGAACGTTATCAAACGTTTTCTGATTATATTTCTGAAGTGTTAAAGCGTCCGGTGCGCTTTGAAGTATTTCAAAACTTGAAACGCCCAACTGGTGATCCCAAAAAGGCAAGATACGACATCGCATTTGTACGCCCAAGCAATAATGTAGGCCTGGCATTAAGAGATAAAGGCTCATCCCTTGTAGCTTCAGCCAAAGGCGATTTAAATGCTTACTTTTTTGTTAGCAAAGACTCTCCCATAAAAACCCCAGCAGAAATGAAAGGCAAACGATTTGTCATGCCTGCCCCAACTTCACTGATGAGTTATATTGGCTTGGCTTCCCTACGTGACCTTGGCATTGACCCGACCTCTCAACAAATTTCTTATACTGATTTCCAGGAACAGGGCGGATTTATGGTTCAACAGAAATTGACTGACGTGTCGATTGTGGGGCCTCTGGTAGCAAAAGACATGCAAGCGAAAGGCAATGTGCTTATTTACAAGAGCAAACCTGTACCGAGCTGGGCGATGGTAGCGTCACCTTCAATCAGTCAGGTTGATGTGGAAAAGCTGCGGGCTGCACTAATTAACTTATCAAACACAGAGGCAGGTAAAAAAATATTACACAAAATTGAGGTCGACGCTTTTGAAGAAGGCAATAAAGACCAATATATCGAAATGTTAAAGTGGCTTAAAATATAACTTAGTGACGGGGATTGACTAAGACTTACCCAACCCCTCACGAAAAACAGGATGGCTTCTAATTACAATGTAGCTAGAAGCCATCCTGTTTTTTGCGTGCTGATCACAAGTGACGCGCATTAAAACCGCCTGATTAACCGATTGAAAGGCGCTACAGTTGGTCAAACGATAGAGATATTTCGCAAAGCAGGTACGTTCAATCCAGCTTCATCAGCAAAACTCAAAGCACGTGCCAGACGCCCCGGCGCGCTGCGCCCCATACACATATGGAGCGGGTCAGCTTCAAATGCTTCCACCATCCCTTGCAGCAACTTGTTTCGATCCTGTTTTTGCCCGGTTAACCAGTCCTGTATATCCATCACGTCCTGCGCAACGGCCGTTGCAAAATCCCGGTGATTTTCCCATAATTGGCTCACATTACCCCCGGTTTTCATCCCGGCAATATTGGTTGTCAGGATATACAGGTTTTTTCGAACCAGTTCAAACGTAAGTGCCTGATCATTATTAAGTTGATGGCAAGGAATATCTATAGATTCCAGCGCTTTCACCATCATTTCAGACGCAGGCCCATATACAGGAGAAGCAATCAAAGGCTTGGCATCCATCCCTTTTTTCTTTTCAAACCAGACGGATATCACTGTCGGATGCTGAATCTGGTATTTTTCCCAATCACGTGGCAACAGCTCGTTCTGGATCAATCCGACGCATCCTTTCCATTGTTCAGGTAGCGCAGCTAATACACTATGCAAATCATTTTCTGCTACAGCCACCAGAACTAAGCGAGGAGAAGGTTCTTTCGCAGCGAGCGCTGCCATATCGTCTCCCCGGTTAACCGGTATAATGCTATAACCGGTTCTTAACAATCCCCCTGCGAAAATCCGGCCTAATTGCCCGATACCAATCAAAATTATTTTTTCATTTGTCATTATTCATTCACCAATCTTTCAAAAATAGTTATTATCCTGAAATTATAGCCCTGACGAAATTCAGGAGTTCGGTTACAATCAAAATCAGCTTTATCATACGGCAGAAAATAATGGTACCGCATTTAACAACCGCCCTTACTGGGCCGCTACTCGATCTCGAAAAACACATTCTGGAGGCAATGCCCAATATTGAGCACTGGCTTCGCACACAATGGCAGGATCGCACTACGCCTTTTTATTCATCTGTAGATTTACGTAACAGCGGATTTAAACTGGCGCCGGTTGATACCAATCTGTTTCCAGGCGGGTTTAACAACCTTAATCCGGATTTTTTACCCCTTTGCGTGCAGGCGGCAATGACGGCCGTTGAGAAAATATGTCCTGATGCTCAACGCTTTCTGTTAATTCCAGAAAACCACACACGCAACATGTTTTACCTGCAAAATGTTGCGGGAATTCAATACATCCTGCAACAAGCTGGCCTGACAGTGCGAATCGGCACATTGATTCCAGAGATCACTTCCCCTACCGATATTGAATTGCCAGATGGCCGATCCCTCACGTTAGAGCCGATCAAACGGGTGGGAAATCGCCTGTCTCTGGATGGGTTTGAACCTTGTGCGATATTGCTGAATAATGATTTATCCGCTGGCGTACCTGACATTTTAAAGAATCTGGAACAGCCTGTGATACCACCCGTCCATGCTGGATGGGCAACCCGCCACAAATCCACCCACTTTGCCGCCTACAATTATGTCGCAGACGAGTTTTCCAAAATCGTCAAAATTGATCCCTGGCTGATCAACCCTTATTTTGAATCCTGTGGCAAAATCAATTTTCAGGAACGTAAAGGTGAAGACTGCCTGGCCAATTACGTAGACGAACTACTCCAGAATATTGGTAAAAAATATCAGGAATACGGCATCAAGGAAGATCCTTTTGTCATTGTAAAAGCTGATCAAGGCACTTACGGCATGGGTATCATGACGGTCAAAAATGCTGACGAAGTCAGAAGCCTGAACCGCAAACAGCGCAACAAAATGTCGGTGGTCAAAGAGGGGCAACCTGTCACTGAAGTCATTATCCAGGAAGGGGTATATACCTTCGAAAGCATTAATGAAGCCATCGCAGAGCCTGTGGTCTATATGATTGACCATTTTGTGGTTGGTGGCTTTTATCGTGTGCATACCAGTCGTGGCAAGGATGAAAACCTTAACGCACCTGGCATGCACTTCGTACCACTGGCATTTGATACCACTTGTTCCCTGCCGGACCGTAGCGCCAACCCTGATAGCGCTCCAAATCGTTTTTACACTTATGGCGTTGTAGCAAGGCTGGCAACCCTGGCCGCAGCAATCGAACTGGAGCGCACAGACCCGCTTAACGCAGAAGCTTCAGAAGAGTCCGCCCCAGAGTAACCATAAAGCACGAATCTATGAAAATCGCCATCATTCTTGACCCGATAGAGCACATCAAAACTTACAAAGACTCCACCTTTGCCATGATGAAAGAAGCTTCATCTCGTGGGCATGAGCTGTTCATCATGGAACAGCACGACGTGGTTTTGCAGGCGGGCAATATATTTGGCTTTTCTCGCAAACTCTCACTGAATCCGGATGGTGACCATTGGTACACTTTGGGAGAACCGCTTAAATTGCCCCTCGAACATTTCGGTGCGGTACTTATGCGTAAAGACCCGCCGTTTGATATGGAATACATTTACAGCACTTATTTGCTGGAACTGTCTGAGAAACAAGGAGCGCGTATATTAAACAAGCCGATTGCCATCAGAAATTTTAACGAAAAACTGTCGATCGCCAAATTTCCGGAATTCACTGCGCCTACTCTCGTCACCCGACGCGCAGAAATGATCAAGGATTTTCTGGCGGAACATCAGGATGTCATTCTCAAACCGCTGGACGGGATGGGCGGCAGCGGTATATTCCGCGTCACTCGAAATGACCCTAACCTCAATGTAATTATCGAAACCATGACCCATCTGGGCATGCGCTCCATCATGGCACAACGTTATATTCCTGAAATTGTTAGCGGTGACAAACGCATTTTGTTAATTAACGGCGTACCAGTGCCTTTTGCGCTGGCCCGTATCCCGATGAAAGGCGAAACCCGCGGCAACCTTGCTGCCGGGGGGAAAGGCGTTGCACAACCCTTATCACCAAGAGACCGTGAAATTGCCGAAACGCTCGGGCCAATACTACGCGATGAGGGTTTGTTTCTGGTGGGTTTAGACGTGATTGGTGACTATCTAACTGAAATCAATGTGACCAGCCCAACCGGTATGCAGGAAATTACCGCACAAAGTAATTTTAACGTTGCTGGTATGTTTATAGATGCGCTAGAACAATCATGCTGAAAGCTCGCGTTTCCTTGCCTTTGTGGCTTATTGCTTTATTCTCAACCCTGATCGCCCTGTCACTTGCCGGATGTGGCAAAGAACCACTGTACCAAGAGCAGGGGTATGTTTTTGGTACACTGGTAGAAGTCACCATTTACGGGGAAACCGAGGACCGTGCCAAGCAACTTACCGCTCAGGTGTTCCAGGATTTCAACCAAATGCACCATACATTACATGCATGGAAACCTGGCACTCTCTCACGCATGAATAGCATCTTTGCGCAAAGCCCAGCCAAAACTTCTATCCAGCCAGGCATGATCCCGATCATTCAGGATGCCACTCGTTATTACGAGCAGTCCAAGGGTTTATTCAACCCGGCTATCGGCAAACTCATTAAATTATGGGGCTTTCAAAACGATGAGTTTGTCCCGGTTCGGCCTGATCCACAAGAAATTGCAAAACTGGTTAAAGCCAACCCAAAAATGACAGATATCGTCATTGAAAACATTGAATTTTACAGTAAAAATCCTGATGTTAAGCTGGATCTGGGCGGCTATGCCAAAGGGTATGCGCTGGATATGGAGTCCGCTTATTTGCGCTCGCAAGGTGTAAAAGGGGCGTTAATCAATATTGGCGGCAACATCATCGCTTTGGGCAAGCGGGGTGATCGCCCATGGCACGTAGGCATCCAGCACCCCCGCAAACCGGGCCCTATTGCCACGCTAGATTTACTGGATGGTGAAGCTATCGGTACTTCCGGTGACTACCAACGATACTTTATGCTGGACGGCAAGCGCTATTGCCATATTATTGACCCGCGTACCGGCTATCCTGCTCAAGGCATACAAGCGGTGACCATCATTACCCAACCGGGACCCGAGGCGGGAACACTTTCGGACGTTGCTTCCAAACCCATATTCATCTCGGGTGAACAAAACTGGCGTCAGGCAGCAAACAACATGAAAGTACAAGATGTCATGCTGATCAATGACAAGGGTGAAGTAATTGTGACGCGTGCCATGAAAAAAAGGCTGGATTTTCTTGATAAAAGCATGGTGATACGAGAAGCTGAATAAGCCTCATTTTTACCGCGAACCTGATGATTATTGCGCTACAATCAAGCTTCCCGGCCATTGTCCTAAGCATTAAACATCATCAGCACAGAGTCAATGCGCATTACACGTCTTTGTGTAAAAGCGCATACAGTTTAATATGATTTCTTTCTTGGGAAGAAATTTGCTTTACAGCACTATTTTAGAAGCAGGTACAACATGATAGGTATTTTAATCGTGGCCCATGGCACACTTGGCGAAAGCCTGATTCATTGTGCCAGCCATGTAATGGGTAGCCGCCCGCCGAATCTGATGCAACTGGGCGTCACTGTGCACGACGATCCGGCTACCATCCTTCCGCAGGCGCTGGAGTTGGTGAACCAGCTTGATTCTGGGGACGGAGTGCTCATTTTTAGCGATATTTATGGTGCGACTCCCTGCAACATAATTTGCCGTCTCCTGAACCCAGGCAAAGTGGAAGGGATAGCCGGCGTCAATCTTCCCATGTTGGTGCGAGCGCTTACATATCGCGACGAACCCTTGGCAAAATTGACTGAAAAGGCGTTAAGCGGCGGTCACGAAGGTATCATCAATGTCACTATGGAAGCATGCAATGTTGCAACAAGAGATTGAAATAATAAACAAACTGGGGCTTCATGCCCGTGCTTCTGCAAAACTTACCCAAACAGCCAGTAGATTTCAAAGCGAGATCTGGTTGTCTCGTAACAATAAGCGCGTGAATGCAAAAAGCATCATGGGCGTCATGATGCTGGCTGCCAGCAAAGGTTCGACAATCGGGATTGAAACAACCGGTTCGGACGAACAATTGGCCTTAAGTGCGCTGGTAGAGCTGATACAAGACCGCTTCGGGGAAGGGGAATGATCAGGGATTCTGGCTTGGCAAAAATTATGCGCACTCACATTAGCAGGGGGGATTGATGAGTTTTACCGTCCACGGAACAGGTGTATCTGGCGGCATTGCAATTGGTTATGCCCATCTGGTATCTCAGGTTGCACTGGAAGTGGCTCATTACGTTCTACCCAAACAGAACATAGGGGAAGAAGTCGCACGCTTTGATGCCGCTATTGAAACTACCCGCCTGGAAATGGAAGCGCTGCGGGAACATATCCCGGCCAATGCACCTGCAGAGTTCGATGCATTTCTGGATATGCATTTGATGATTCTCAATGATTCGACCTTATGTGAAGCACCTAAAGAACTGATCAAATCCCAACAGTGCAACGCCGAGTGGGCCCTCAAGCAGCAGATGGACTCATTACTGGCACAGTTTGAGGAAATTGAAGACAGCTATCTGCGCGAACGCAAAGCTGACGTCATCCAGGTTGTAGAGCGTGTACTCAAAGCACTGCTGGGCCATCCAAGCCATGCGAACGTTTCTGTTAGCCCAGAACAAAGCAGCATTCTGGTGGCGCATGATTTAAGCCCCGCCGATATGATTCTGTTCAAACGACACCAGTTTGCCGCATTCATTACCGATGTGGGGGGTACTACTTCTCATACGGCCATTGTTGCCCGCAGTTTGAATATTCCTTCAGTCATGGCACTCCATCATGCCCGACAGATTATCCGCGAGCAAGAACTCCTCATAGTCGATGGTGCCCAGGGCGTTATCATCGTCAACCCGGACAAGCATGTACTGGCTGAGTACAAACTCAGACAAAACCAGTATGATCTGGAAAAACAGAAACTTAAACGCCTCAAAACTGCACGGGCTACAACACTTGATGGCACCCAGATTGAATTGCAGGCCAACATTGAATTGCCTCAGGACATCACCAAAGTCAGAGAGGCAGGCGCTACCGGTATTGGCTTGTTTCGTAGCGAATTTCTGTTTCTTAACCGTGATGATTTACCTGACGAAGAAGAACAGTTCCTGGCTTATCGTAAAGTAGCAGAAGACATGAAAGGTTTGCCGGTGACTATCCGCACACTGGATTTAGGCGCAGACAAGCAACTTAATGGGGCTACCAGTAGCGGTACCAATCCTGCATTGGGATTGCGAGCAATTCGGCTGTGCCTGGCAGAGCCTCAGATGTTCCATACCCAGCTGCGCGCTATTTTACGTGCATCTCATTATGGGAATGTGCAAATCCTGATTCCCATGCTGTCCAATTTATCGGAATTATACCAGTCACTACACCTTATTGAACACGCAAAACAGAATCTGGCGAATACCAATATTCCATTCAATGCTGCCATCAAGATCGGCGGGATGATTGAGATTCCGGCTGCGGCGCTTGCTGCCCAGGCATTTGCCAGGAAACTCGATTTTCTGTCTATCGGCACCAACGACCTGATCCAGTACACACTGGCAATCGACCGTACCGACGACTCAGTTGCACACCTTTATGACCCTCTGCACCCTGCCATCCTGCAGTTGCTAGCCCACACGATTCGCAGCGCTGACAAGGCTGGCATTCCGGTATCGGTCTGCGGCGAAATGGCAGGGGATGCTACGCTTACACGCTTGATGCTGGGGCTGGGGTTACGGATATTTTCCATGCATCCGACCCATTTACCTTCAGTTAAACAGAATATTCTCAAAACCAGCCTGCCAGACCTTACTATTCTGGTGAACAAAATGCTAAAAACCGACGAATCTGATCGGATGTATTCACTGCTACACAAATTAAACGCCTGATTTTCGAGTTAATGCTATTCAACGTCAAATGTGATGTCATTCTCGGAAACAGGCATCCCTTTTTCAGGCAAAAACCCTTTTCCGCCTGGACGTAAAGCAGCATGCCAGCGATCAGGAAATTCCCCCAGCATCCAGTTAATCTCGGAAGGATGAACAGGACTGCCATGACGGGTGAGGTGTCTGATATAAAGAATATCCCGTTCCACCTTAACCAGAAGGGGTAGCGGCAGATTTTGAGGAACGATCCAGTGATGCACCACCCATTCGATCGGTGTGGGGCGTTTACCGGGATCTTTACTGACATTCAGGCGAAAATGTCCGCCTCCACCGGCCTCTTTGTGCAACTCGCTCACCCACCCAATACCGAGCCCCTGATGCACAATAATGGTCTTACCAACAAAGCGCTTCAGGAATTGATCGCGCAAAGCTGTGGGGTTTGGTCGAAATAACGATATAATTGCGTTCAACATATTTGAATTATAAACATTGATGCAAGATTCTTCATCCATTGGCATAGTCACGCCGCAAGTGGCCCACTTCTCCACCCCTCTCAAGCTCAAAAGCGGGGCGGTGATAGAGAGTTACGACCTGGTATATGAAACCTACGGCACCCTCAACGCTGACAAATCCAACGCAATATTGATCTGCCATGCCCTTTCCGGCAATCATCACGTCGCAGGATACTATACCGAGCACGACAAAGCGCCAGGCTGGTGGGACAACATGATCGGTCCCGGCAAACCTATCGACACCGATCAGTTTTTTGTCATCGGTGTCAACAATCTGGGTGGATGCCACGGCTCAACCGGCCCGGCCAGTATCAACCCCAAAACCGGAAAACCTTTTGGCGCCAGCTTTCCGGTAGTCACAGTAGAAGACTGGGTGAATAGTCATGCACTTCTGGCCGACCAATTAGGTATTTTCCAATTTGCTGCTGTCGTGGGTGGCAGCCTGGGTGGCATGCAGGCCTTACAGTGGACCCTTGCCTTCCCGGATCGCGTAAGCAATGCGCTGGTAATCGCTGCCGCACCCAACCTGACTGCTCAAAACATTGCATTTAACGATGTTGCCCGCCAGGCCATTTTGACTGACCCTGATTTTCATGGGGGAGATTTTTACGCCCATGATGTCAAACCAAAGCGCGGCCTGCGTTTGGCCAGAATGCTGGGGCACATTACTTACTTATCTGGTGACGTAATGGGAACGAAATTCGGGCGGCTGTTGCGTTCCGGTATCTTCAATTATGGTTTTGATGTGGAATTTGAAATTGAATCCTACTTGCGCTACCAAGGCGATAAATTCGCGGGTACCTTTGATGCGAACACCTACTTGTTGATGACCAAAGCGCTCGACTATTTTGATCCCACACATCACCATCAAAATGGCAGTCTGAGCGACGCATTAAAACCCGCAACGGCTAATTTTCTGGTAGTTTCATTTACGACTGACTGGCGATTTGCACCGGAGCGTTCCCGTGAAATCGTTCAGGCACTCTTGGATAACGAACGCAACGTCAGTTACGCAGAAATCACTTCCAGCCACGGACATGACGCATTCCTGATTGTGGACCCTTACTACCATGATTTAGTGCACGCTTATATGAACAATATTTCCCTGGGAGCTGCAAAATGACAGCTCTGCAAAGCAATCAACGGGCAGATTTTGCTACCATCTCGCAATGGATCAAACCCGGTGCAAAAGTTTTGGATTTAGGGTGTGGTGACGGCGCTCTGCTCAAATATCTCAAAACAACACGTAATATCCGTGGCTATGGCGTTGAAATTGAAGATGCGAACATATTGGCCAGTGTGAAAAATGGCGTCAATGTCATTCAGATGGATCTGGAGGCAGGTCTTTCCGGTTTTGAATCCCACTCATTCGATTACGTTATTCTTTCCCAAACACTTCAGGCAATTGAACATACTGAACGGATCGTGAGAGAAATGCTGCGGGTAGGCAAGGAAGGCATTGTCACCTTTCCTAATTTTGGCTACTGGCATCATCGTTTACAGGTCATACAGGGGCGCATGCCCGTTTCCGAAAACCTTCCATATCAGTGGTTTGACACGCCCAACATCCATTTGTGCACGTTGAAGGACTTTGAAAGTTTCTGCCACGAGCATGGCGTGCATATTCTGGAACGAACGGTTATGCATGAAGGCAAAACCATCAATTTTCTTCCAAACCTATTTGGCAATCTGGCTGTTTACCGCTTCGAGCAACAATCCTGACCTGATCGGGAGAAATTTCGAATGGATTGGCCTGATTGCGATTAGCCGGAGATTGTCTATACTGACTTTATCAATACAAACAAATACGGGAATAATCATGAAAAAACGCCTTGCGCTACTTGCCTTAGCTTTCATCGCATCGGGTTCGGCATTTGCTGAACGGTCACAGACATTTGGCGACATAGAAGTGCATTACAACGCTATTTCAACAGATGATCTTACGCCGGATGTCGCTAAATCCTACAAGCTGGACCGCAGTAAAAACAGGGGATTATTAACTATAGCCGTGCTCAAGAAAAACAAGCTGGGTGTAGGCCAGCCGATTAAAGCAGAAATCACTGCCAGTGCAACCAACATGAGTGCCCAATTAAGCAGTCTCACCCTGCGAGAAGTGCAAGAAGGCAATGCCATTTATTATCTTGGGGATTTCCGCGTCAGCCCGCCAGACACCATGACTTTTGCTATCAAGGTCATACCACAAGGGGAAAGCAAGGCCCATGATGTCGATTTTAAGCAGCAGTATTTCCGCTAGCGTCATTACGTTATCAGAAGCAGTTCACCGCAGAGTCGCAGAGGTAAAACACAATCTCTTATTGCTGTCAGTGATTGAATTTGATTTGATATGGTAGTTTACCGCTAAAAAAAGTTGGTTTTTCTCTGCGACTCCGCGCCTCTGCGGTGATAAAATCTGCAATTATGTTAATACTTTCCAGACAAAGCTTTGTGCCTTATTAACTCATTGCAAAACGAATAAGTCCCCACAAACCAAAGCCAGCCACCAACAACCCTGCTGCAAGGCGCGTGTACTTATTTTGAAGCCATGTTTTCAGGTACTGGGCAAAAAATCCCATAGCCAGCAAATTAGGAAGCGTACCCAGCCCGAAAGCCAGCATCAACATAGCCCCGTACAGTGCATTTCCGCTTGCCAGTGCGCTCACTAGAACACTATAAACCAGACCGCAAGGTAACCATCCCCATATAGTTCCAACAACAAACGCGCGGGGAATCGACTTGACCGGTAATAATTTGCCCATAAAGGGTTGCAACTTTTTCCAGACAAAGCCGCCAACCCTTTCAATATAAACCACGGCATGCCAGATTCCTGCCAGGTAAAGGCCAAGCATCACCAACATCACATTCGCCAGCACAAACAACAACTGCTGCACAGGCAGAAAGCCCTTCAACAGCAGCACACTGGACCCCGCTGCACCTGCTATTGCGCCCACTATGGTATAAGTGGAGATTCTCCCTATATTGTAGGCCAGGAGAAACCCAACATTGGTTTGCTTGCCTGGCAATTGCATGGACAATGCAGAGACAATTCCCCCGCACATGCCGACACAATGGGTACCACCCAACAATCCAACCAGAAAGATCGCAAATAGGCTCGTTTCGACTAGCATGAAGAGTGTTTCAAGACTTACTTCCCCGTAAAGGCGCAAAGCGATTTAAAATCCACAAGCCGGGCAAGGCAATCAGCGTACAAAAAATAAAGAAGCCAGACCATCCCATCATTTCGGCCATTAAGCCTGTTGGCGCAGACGCAATCACACGTGGCACCCCCATTAAACTACTGAGCAACGCATATTGCGTGGCTGTAAACCGTTTATCGGTAAGTGCCCCCATAAACCCCACAAATGCGGCCGTTCCCATGCCACCGGTGAAATTTTCAAAAGCAACTACCGCTGCCATCGCAGCAACTTCGTGCCCGATGTGTGCCAAAAGCACAAAACCGAAGGTAGAAGCCATTTGCAAAAATCCGAATAGCCATAAAGCACGGTTAATTCCCATACGTAGAATAAACAGGCCCCCGATAAAACCACCCGCTATCGTAGCCCAGAATCCAAATAACTTTACGACGGCACCAATTTCGGTTTTGGAAAACCCCAGATCAAGATAAAACGGGGTTGTAATCGCGCTAGCCATGGTGTCACCCAGTTTATAAAGCAAAATAAACGCTAAAAACATGATTGCGCCATCCCGCTGAAAATACTCTACAAACGGGTCAATGACGGCTGATCTCAGTGTTTTTGGTGTCCCTTCTGCTACCTCGGGTTCTCTTGCCAGCAATGTTGTCACAACACCAACCAGCACACTGATCGCCATGAGCTGATATACCACCGAAAAAGGCATATGGTCTGCCAGTATCAGCCCACCGCCACCTGCCAGCAACATACCCAGCCGATAGCCATTTACGTACATGGATGATCCCAGCCCTAATTCACGGTCAGCCAGATCTTCACGCCGGTAGGCATCCACCACAATATCTTGTGACGCCGAAAAAAAAGTGACCATCATGGCCACAAAAGCCAATAGCCAGGGATTTTGCGAGGGACTGGTAAAACTGAAACCCAGTAAAGATAGCATTAACGACAACTGTGCCAGCAAAAGCCAGCCACGCCTTCGTCCGAATAATGGTAACGCGAAGCGGTCTAAGATGGGTGCCCACAAAAATTTTAGCGTATAAGGTAATCCAACCAAAGCAAACAAGCCTATTACGCTCAGGTCTACGCCTTCTTCCCGCATCCAGGCCTGTAAGACAGACCCTGTAAGTAATAAGGGTAGCCCACATGAAAATCCCATCACAAACGCAACCAGCATCCGCCCGCTGAAAATGGTTCGCAGCATGTCCATTGGGCTGCGAGTAACTGCCGACTCAGAATTCGTAGTCATATTCTATCGTCAGCGGAGCATGGTCAGAAAAACGTTCGTCCTTGTAGATGGCGGCACTTGTTGCCAGCTTTGCGATACCCGGTGTAGTGATATGATAGTCGATACGCCACCCGACATTTTTGGCCCATGCCTGTCCACGATTCGACCACCAGGTGTATTGATCCTCTTCCAGATTAATACAGCGAAATACATCCACAAAACCGACTTTATTAAAAAGATCTGTCAGCCAGTCACGTTCTTCAGGCAGAAATCCGGAGTTTTTCTGATTGCCTCGCCAGTTTTTAAGATCAATTTGTTTATGGGCTATATTCCAGTCCCCGCAAATCACCACTTCCCGCCCACTTTTCTTTAATGCGATCAAATGCGGCATGAAACGTTCCATAAAGCTGAATTTTACCGACTGCCTCTCTTCGCCACTGGAACCCGAAGGCAAATACAGGGAAATGACACTTAAATTTCCAAAATCCGCCTGTATATAACGCCCTTCACAATCAATATCTGGTATACCCAGCCCTTCAATCACTTGATCAGGCTTTTTTCTGGAGTAAATCCCCACCCCACTATAGCCTTTCTTCTCCGCATAATGAAAATAGCCGTGGTAGCCATCGGGCTGGAGCATTTCAGGGCGCATATCTGCTGCTTGCGCCTTTAATTCCTGTACACAAATAACATCAGCGTTCTGTTTCGGCATCCATTGAAAGAAACCTTTGGTGGTAGCCGAGCGGACACCATTCAGATTCAAGGATATAATACGCAACTCACTCTCCCAGTAACAAAAAAGGCAAACCATGTCTGATTTTAGACAAGACTTTATTCAATTCGCGGTAAATCGCAACGTTCTGTGCTTTGGTGAATTTAAAACCAAAGCGGGGCGCATGTCCCCCTATTTTTTTAATGCCGGCTTATTCAGCGATGGGGAATCTTTGCGTCAGCTAGCGCAATTTTACGCTAAAGCCATCCTTTCCGCGAAACTGGAATTCGATGTACTATTCGGCCCGGCTTACAAGGGCATCCCACTTGCAGCTGCTACTGCCATGGCACTTGCCGAAAATGGTCACAATGTGCCGTTCAGTTACAACCGAAAAGAAACCAAAGACCATGGAGAGGGCGGCAATATCGTCGGTGCAACCCTCAAAGGTCGCATACTCATCATCGATGATGTGATCTCTGCAGGTACATCTGTCAGGGAGTCGGTTGAATTAATTCGCGCCAACCAGGCAACCCCTTGTGGCGTGGTCATTGCATTGGACAGGATGGAGCGGGGCGGTGGTGAACTTTCTGCTGTACAGGAAGTCACTCAAAGCTATGACATTCCAGTTGTCAGCATCGCTTCACTGGACAATTTGCTGGCTTATTTGCAGGACCACCCTGAAATGGCACAAAACTTGCAAGCGGTTTCTGCCTATCGAGCCTCATACGGCATTTAACACCAAGGAGATTTTATTCTAATGCGTTACCTTACTGCGATTATGGTTGCCTTGCTGATCAGTCAGCCGGCATCTGCGAAAATGTTTAAGTGGGTGGACGAAAAAGGCGCCACCCATTACGGTGACTCTATTCCCCCTCAATACAGCAATCAAGGCAATATCGAACTGAACAAGCGCGGTATGGTTATCAAAAAGACCGATGGTGCGCTAACACAGGAACAACTGGATGCCAAAGCAGCTACTGCTGAAAAAGAGAAACAAGATGCCCATGCCGCATTGGAACAAAAGCGTAAAGACACCGCGCTACTCAATTCTTACAGCAATGAGAAAGAAATTGATATGGCCCGTGATCGCAATCTGATGCAGGTTGACACGGCTATCCAGGGAACGCAAACACGCATTAAATCGGAACAGGTTAAACTGGATGAACTTCGGAAAAAAGCTGAATCCATTCAAAAGAACAAAAAACCAGTTCCGCCCTATTTGGCTGACGAGATCAAGCAGAATGAACAGTCAATCAAAACCCTAAACGATTCCATCAAGGCAAATCAGCTGGAAAAAGAAACAATTCGAACAAAATACGAGGCAGAAAAGCAACACTTTCATGAGTTAAAGAAGCTATCCACCGCCCCTTAAACCAAACGCCTGCCAGCTTGAACCAACTGCTGGCAGGCAACTCTGAAAAGCTAACCTGTTAACTTGCGTTTCAGAATCTCATTCAGCTGTGCCGGATTAGCCTTGCCTTTACTGGCTTTCATTGCCAGACCAACGAAGAAACCATACACTTTTTCTTTACCGCCGCGATACTCAGCAACTTGCTCCGGATTTTGCGCAATGATATCGTCAACCAGTTTCTCGATTGCCGAAGAATCTGATATCTGTTTCAAGCCTTTCGCTTCGATGATGGTATCGGCATCCCCTTCACCGTTCCACATTGCATCAAACACTTCCTTGGCAATTTTGCCGGAAATGGTGCCATCCGCAATCCGTTTCAGCAAACCAGCCAGCTGCGAACTAGTCACATGGCTATCCGCAATTTCAAGGGACTCTTTATTCAGTGCAGCGCTGACATCACCCATAATCCAGTTTGCGCACAGCTTTGCTTCGCCCCCAAAACCATTCTGAGCCTCTTCAAAATAAGCCGCCGCTTCTCTGGAGACAGTCAATACTGCTGCATCATAGGCCGGCAAGGCGTACTCACTCATGAAGCGAAGTCGCTTTGCTTCAGGCAACTCAGGTAAAGTTGCCCGCATTTGTTCCAGCCATTCCTCTGAAATTTCTACCGGCAGCAAATCCGGATCGGGGAAATAGCGGTAGTCTTCCGAGTCTTCCTTGGAGCGCATTGATCGCGTCTCGTCTTTGTCAGAATCATAAAGACGCGTTTGCTGCTTAATCGTTCCGCCATCTTCCAGAATTTCAATCTGACGTCGAGCTTCATATTCAATCGCCTTCTCAAGAAAGCGAAATGAATTCAGATTTTTGATCTCACATCGTGTGCCAAGTGTTTCCACCCCCATTGGACGAACGGACACATTGGCATCGCAGCGGAATGAACCCTCCTGCATATTCCCATCACAAATTTCCAGATAGCGCACGAGGGAGTGCAGCGTTTTAGCATAAGCCACGGCTTCCTGAGCACTGCGCATATCAGGTTCAGAAACGATTTCCAGCAATGGCGTACAAGCGCGATTCAGATCAATACCAGTCATGCCCTGAAAATCCTCATGAAGGGACTTTCCTGCATCTTCTTCCAAATGTGCACGGGTCAAGCGGATGGATTTTTCATTCTCCCCCACCTGAATCTTGATTGCGCCACCTGAAACAACCGGGATTTCAAACTGACTGATTTGGTAACCCTTTGGCAAATCTGGATAAAAATAATTTTTTCTGGCAAAGATTGAACGGCGGTTGACTGTCGCCCCCACCGCCAGACCGAACTTGATTGCTCGCTCCACTGCACCGCGATTCAGTACCGGCAACACCCCCGGCAAGGCCAGATCAACAGCACAAGCCTGCGTGTTTGGTGCAGCACCATAAGCCGTCGGTGCCCCTGAGAAAATCTTGGACTGCGTAGATAACTGGGAGTGAACTTCCAGCCCGATTACTATTTCCCATTGCATAATGACAAACCCTTTTATGTTTCACACAGCAAGCAGATCAACAAAGAACGAACTTGGTTCATCTCCATGTAATCTGCAACTGATGCTTTATTTCAAATTCCTTGCGGTTTCCGCTGATGCCAGTCTGTAGCGAGTTGATACTGGTGGGCTACATTGAGCATCTTTGCTTCGGAAAAATAATTACCGATAATCTGCAATCCAACCGGACGACCATCATCTCCAAATCCGGCTGGAATCGACATGCCCGGCAAGCCAGCCAAATTAACCGCAATCGTATAAATATCTGACAAATACATCTGAATCGGATCCGCGCCTTTTTCACCCAGATTAAAGGCGGTAGTGGGTGCTGTGGGACCCATAATAATATCGCACTGCTTAAAGGCATCAGTAAAATCCTGAGCAATCAAACGCCGGATTTTTTGCGCCTGCAAGTAATAAGCATCATAGTAGCCATGGGACAAGACATAAGCACCAATCATGATGCGGCGCTTCACCTCGGTTCCAAAACCCTGAGCACGGGTTTTTTTATACATATCCATCAGGTCTGTGTATTCTGGCGCGCGGTAACCATAGCGAACACCGTCATATCGTGACAGATTACTGGACGCTTCAGCCGGTGCCAGTACATAATAAACCGGTATGGATAAACGGGTATTAGGCAGACTGATTTCCACCATTTCTGCACCCAGTTTGCGGTATTCATCTATTGCTGCCTGCACGGCACGTTCCACGTCTGCGCTCAAACCCTCAGCAAAATATTCTTTTGGCAGACCCACCTTCAAACCTTTCAGGGGTTGATCCAGAGTCCGCGCATAATTTTCTTCTTCACGCTGCAAACTGGTGGAATCACGCGCATCAAACCCGACCATCACATTGAGCATCAAAGCCAGATCTTCAGCACTTCTGGCCATTGGCCCGCCCTGATCGAGGGAGGAAGCGAAAGCGATCATACCGTAACGCGACACCAGACCATACGTTGGTTTGATACCAGAAATTCCGCATAGCGCGGCAGGCTGCCGTATGGACCCCCCTGTATCCGTACCCGTCGCAGCAGGACACAATCGTGCTGCGACCGCCGCCGCTGAACCACCGGAGCTGCCCCCTGGCACCGCATTCACATCCCACGGATTCTTCACCGGGCCAAAATGAGAAGTTTCGTTGGATGACCCCATGGCAAACTCGTCCATGTTGGTCTTGCCCAAATTGACTGTGCCGGCCTGACCGAAACGCTCGATCACATGTGCGTCATAAGGGGATACAAAATTTGACAGCATTTTCGAACCGCAAGTCGTACGCCAGCTTTTGGCACAAAATATATCCTTGTGGGCGATCGGAACACCCGTAAGCAAGGTTCCCTTACCTGCAGCAATCGTTTCATCTGCGAATTTCGCCTGACTTAGTGTTGCTTCCTCATTGACCGTCACAAATGCGTTATACACGGGGTTTAACGCTTTAATCCGGTTCAGAAATTCCTGCGTCATTTCGACACTTGAAACTTGCTTGCTGGCGAGTTTTTCTGCCAGCTGTTTAAGACTTAAATTCAACATATTTTGGCTTTGTAATGGTCAGTTCGTGCATTCAAATCAAAGCCTCCCCGACAAAACTTTCAGGAAGACCTTTCCAAATATTGCCTGAAGCGTGATTATTCGATTACTTTCGGAACCAGATACAACCCGTCTTCTACTTTTGGCGCGATGGACTGAAACAGTTCGCGCTGATCAGTTTCAGTCACAATATCGTCGCGCATACGCTGCACCAGATCCTGAGAATGAGACATGGGCTCTACGCCGGTCGTATTTACGGCTTGCATTTCTTCGATCAAATTAAAAATACCGGAAAGCTGCGCCAGCATACTTTCTGCTTCTTTTTCATCCACCTCAATACGAGCAAGATGTGCGATGCGTTTCACATCAACAAGCGTCAATGACATAAATTTCACCTATAGTGCTTAAACCTTTAACCATAATAGGTTATCATATTTCATTTATTTGACGCAGCATTCCAGCAGGACTTTCTTATTATGTTCGGATTTTTACGTGGTTATTTTTCCAATGACTTGGCAATTGACCTGGGTACAGCTAACACGCTAATTTATGTGCGCGGCAAGGGCATTGTGCTTGATGAGCCTTCAGTTGTCGCCATTCGCCAGGAAGGCGGCCCCAGCGGCAAAAAAACCATTCAGGCAGTAGGCCTTGAAGCAAAACAGATGCTTGGGCGCACCCCTGGCAATATTACAGCCATCCGCCCCATGAAAGATGGCGTGATCGCAGATTTCACCATCACCGAACAGATGTTGAAATATTTCATCAAAAAAATTCATGATTCACGTTTGCTTAGCCCCAGCCCTCGCATCATTATTTGCGTACCCTGCGGCTCTACCCAGGTAGAACGACGTGCCATTCGCGAATCTGCCATTGGTGCAGGTGCAAGACAGGTGTTTCTGATTGAAGAGCCAATGGCGGCGGCGATTGGTGCTGATTTGCCTGTTGCTGAAGCAACTGGTTCCATGGTGGTAGATATTGGCGGCGGCACCACTGAAGTCGGTGTTATTTCACTGGGCGGTATTGTGTATGCAGCATCGGTACGCGTAGGCGGCGACAAGTTCGATGAATCCATCATCAATTACATCCGACGCAACTACGGCATGTTGATTGGTGAATCCACTGCTGAACAAATCAAGAAGCATATTGGTTCAGCCTTCCCCGGTTCCGAAGTAAGGGAACTGGAAGTCAAAGGACGCAATCTGGCCGAAGGTATTCCCCGCAGCTTCACGATATCCAGCAACGAAATTCTGGAAGCTTTGACCGATCCGCTCAACAGCATTGTCAGTGCTGTAAAATCCGCATTGGAACAAACACCCCCTGAACTGGGTGCTGACATTGCTGAAAAAGGCATGGTGCTTACCGGTGGTGGCGCGCTATTACGTGATCTGGATAGACTGCTGATGGAAGAAACCGGATTGCCTGTGATAGTTGCTGAAGATCCGCTTACCTGTGTGGTGCGTGGTTCTGGTCGCGCACTGGAAGAAATGGATAAACTGGGTACAGTATTCACCAACGATTGATTCATTTATCGATGATTCAGTCACTGATTTGTTAATAACTACAAAAAGATTTAAACGAAGGCGGGAGCAACTATGTGGTCTCGTGTTCCCTGTTCAGGTTAATATTCATTATTTATGAATGTAAATTTAAGCTGAACAGGAAATCATCGAAACACTGAACGAATGGAATATCAACCCCCACAATTTTTTAATCGCGGCCCTAGCCTTTTAGCGCGCTTAAGTTTTTTCGCCTTCATTTCTGTTGTATTAATGGTTACGGATGCCCATTTCAAATACCTGGGTACAGTCCGCCAATCCCTTTCCGTCATTATTTACCCCTTGCAACGTATAGCTAATAGTCCAGTGGAGCTTTTTGACCGCGTCAGTGGTTTCTTTGTGACGCAAGCTCTGTTACAAAGTGAAAATCTCGCCTTGAAGCAACAACAATTGGTTAACGCATCCCAATTGCAACGACTTCAATCGCTGCAAGCTGAAAACACTCAACTACGAAAACTCTTCAATGCCCAGAAACCCTATGGTGAGAAAGCCGTTGTAGCAGACATTCTCTATGGCAGCCATGACCCATTTGTCCGTAAAGTCGTTGTGGACAAAGGCTCCGCCCATAACATTCTGGCGGGAGATGCTGTACTGGATGACATCGGCGTGATTGGCCAGGTAACCCGCGCTTATCCTTTCAGCAGTGAAATTACGTTAGTGACCGATAAAAATCAGGCGGTACCTGTGCAAATCTTACGCACCGGTCAACGCGTCATAGTCGTTGGATTTGGGCAGGAAGGCTTGCTGGACCTTCCCTTCATGCCTGCCAATGGCGATATCCAGAATGGGGATATACTAGTCACTTCAGGGATAGATGGCACTTACCCCGCCGGTTTGCCTGTGGCAACCGTGACAAAAATTGAGCGAAATGCCGCTTATTCGTTTGCTAAAATTACCTGTACGCCAAGTGGCGGCGTTGATCGACATAAACAAGTACTTATACTAGCAGGCTCCTCTATTCCTGCCACTCACATACCACCCGCGCCCACATCGCCCGCACCCAAAAAAGATAGCAGCAATGAACACAAAAAGCGGAAATAGGATGTCATCGCGCGCGAACAAAACGCAAGAAATTCTGCTTCCGGCGAGTGGCATTTTCATTTTTTTCACCCTGCTGGCAGGGCTGACGCTCAATCTGTTGCCTTGGCAAGGTCTGTCACTTTTGATTCGGCCGGATTTTATTGTGCTTATCCTGCTATTCTGGTGCATCAATCAGCCGCGCAAGATAGGGCTGGGCACAGCCTGGTTTTTAGGTCTGGTAATGGATGTTGCTGACGGCAGTCTGTTTGGACAACATGCGCTGGCTTACACGCTAGTAACCTTTGCTGCGCTCATCCTGCATAGGCGCGTGCTCATGTTCCCATTGTTGCAGCAAGCCCTGCATATATTTCCAATTCTGCTGCTGCTGCAATTAACTCTGCTTCTGTTTCGCCTGATTGTTGGTGTACCTTACGTTGAATGGAGCTATTTCCTTCCCAGTCTGGCTGGCATGCTACTTTGGCCCCCCCTTTCCTTCTTACTGCAACAACCGCAGCGCTGGACAAATAAACCAGACAACAGTGTTCCTGTTCAGTCTTCCCGTTAGAAGAAGAAACTAGCCGGATGAAACACCGTACATTCCTTAAAAATCATAAACTCGAACTCCACTCTTTCAGAATTCGACTGGCCATTGGCGGAGCCTTTGCCGTCATTTTATTTTTGGTTTTAGCGAGCCGATTCTTTTATGTTCAGGTTGCGCAACATAACCATTATCAAACTTTGGCAGAAGCCAACCGAATCTCAATCGTACCTATTGTCCCGAACCGCGGTCTGATTTTAGATAGAAACGGCGTCATATTGGCGCATAACTATTCTGCCTACACCCTGGAAATTACACCCAGCAAAGTTGACGGACTGGAGGCGACCATTGATGAACTCGCTAAAATCATTGAAATTACCTCCAAGGACCGAAAGCGTTTTAAAAAGCTGCTGGATGAAAGTCATAACTTTGAAAGCCAGCCAATTCGCACCCGCCTGAATGAGGTTGAGATTGCTCGCTTTGCAGTCAATCGCTACCGGTTTCCCGGCGTAGAAATAAAAGCGCGCCTGTTCAGGGATTACCCATTAGCTGAGCTCGCTTCTCATGCAATCGGTTATATTGGTCGTATCAATGATAAAGATCTGGATAAACTGGAAGAAAATGAAGAAATTGCGAATTATCGGGGCAGCGACCATATTGGCAAAATTGGCATTGAACAAAGTTATGAAAAACAACTTCATGGCATCACCGGGTTTGAACAAGTAGAAACGGATTCAGGCGGTAAGGCCATCCGAACCCTGAGCCGCACGCCTGCTGTTTCAGGTGACAATGTTTATCTGGCCATGGACACCCGTTTACAGGCAGTCGCTGAAAAAGCTTTTGGCGATTTCAGAGGTGCCATGGTGGCAATTGACCCACATAACGGTGAAGTCCTCGCATTTGTCAGCCAACCGGGATTTGACCCCAATTTATTTGTGGATGGCATTGACTCTGCAAGTTGGGATGCCCTCAACAACTCACCAGACAGACCTCTCAACAACCGGGCATTACGGGGACTTTATCCACCCGGTTCCACTTTCAAGCCGTTTATGGCACTTGCTGGACTGGAACTAGGCAAGCGCACCCCCTCTTCTACTATTAGCGACCCTGGATATTACATGCTACCCGGCAGCAGTCACCGTTATCGAGACTGGAAAGCCGGTGGCCATGGCAGTGTAGACCTGCGCAAATCCATCGTGGTTTCCTGTGATACCTACTATTACGGTCTCGCGAACGATATGGGTATCGATAATATCTACAACTTTATCAAAAAATTTGGCATGGGAAGTAAAACCGGCATTGATATTGAAGGTGAGGTCTCGGGTTTACTCGCATCGCAAGAGTGGAAAAAAAGGCGCTTTAAACAACGATGGTTTCCAGGCGAAACCGTTATCACGGGTATCGGACAAGGATATACGTTAACGACTCCGTTGCAGCTTGCTTTCGCTACGTCGCTTCTTGCGAATAGTGGTGAACTCTTTCCGCCTCGTCTGGTCAGAGCCATTCAGGACAGTAAATCCAATCTGATAAAAAATACGAGTTCTCAGCCACTTGAAAAATATGATTTCAAACCAGAAAACCTCAAGCTGGTCAGAGAAGCCATGATAGATGTCAATCGACCAGGCGGCACTGCCGTGGCTGCATGGCTCAACGCGCCTTACCTTGTAGCAGGTAAAACCGGTACGGCACAGGTTGTCGGCATCAAGCAAACAGAAAAGTATGTTGCCAGCCGCGTTCAGGAACGCCACCGCGACCATGCACTTTATATCGCCTATGCACCTGCGGACGACCCCAAGATTGCGCTAGCCGTATTGGTAGAAAATGGAGGGCATGGCGGCTCTACTGCCGCGCCTATCGCCCGGAAAGTAATGGATTTTTACTTGCTGGGCAAACTGCCGAATGAGCCTAAAATTTCCACTGAAGCTGCTGCCGTAGAGGAACACGCCGATGATTAAACGTTTCTTTACACGGCTGACGCTACACATTGACGGCTTTCTCTTTTTCTCCCTTATCATTCTTATGGCGATGGGGCTGATCGTGCTTTATAGCGCTTCGGGTAAGAGCCCGGACAGAATAATAAGCCAGTTAATCAATATGGGCGTAGCACTAACTGTAATGTGGGTAATCGCAAACATCCCACCCCAGCACTTGTTGCGACTGGCTGTGCCGGCCTATACATTAGGACTGCTATTGCTGATTAGCGTTGCGCTGTTTGGTGATATCAGCCACGGTGCACGACGCTGGCTCAATCTCGGATTCACCAAGATTCAACCCTCTGAGCTTATGAAACTGGCCGCGCCCCTGATGCTTGCTTGGTATTTTAATCGCTATGAAACCAATCTGCGGCTTAAAAACTACGCAATAGCAGCCATACTGTTGCTTATCCCTGTAGGCTTTATAGCCAGGCAACCCGATCTGGGTACCTCATTACTGATCACCGCATCTGGATTTTATGTGATATTTCTGGCCGGACTCAGTTGGCGAATTCTGCTTGGGATTTTTGCCGCAATTGGTGCCAGCTTACCTTTGGTTTGGTCTGTCATGCATGATTACCAGCGACAGCGAGTGCTCACATTACTTGACCCGTCTCAAGACCCTCTCGGCGCAGGCTATCATATTATTCAGTCCACAATCGCTATTGGTTCCGGTGGTATTTTTGGAAAAGGGTGGCTAAAAGGCACCCAGGCACATCTCGACTTTTTGCCTGAACGCACCACAGATTTTATTTTTGCGGTTTTTGCCGAAGAGTTCGGACTGGTCGGCAATATCCTCCTCGTCACCCTGTTCATCATCATCATCAGTCGGGGTTTGCTGATTGCCGCTAATGCCCCAACGCTAGCTTCCCGATTGTTGGCCGGCAGTATCACCCTGACTTTCTTTACCTATGCTTTTGTAAACATGGGTATGGTAAGCGGCATCCTTCCCGTCGTGGGTGTACCCCTCCCGCTTTTTAGTTACGGGGGTACTTCCATGGTGACAGTGTTGCTTGGATTTGGTATTTTGATGAGCATTCACACACATCGCAAGTTGGTGAGAACATGAGAAAGAATTTCTGTTACTACATCCTTCCCTGTTTCATTCTGCTGTATCTCGCAGGCTGCAGCACGGCCCCGCAGCGAACCGAATCATCAACTACCGGTAAATCATCTCCAATGGCTACCAGCAAAGGTGCGAGCAAAGGAGGCGGGTACTATAAAGATGATGGCCCGGGTGAAAATCTACCAGCAAATATTGATGACATTCCCGATGCGCAACCCAAAGAAGAACCTTTGCACAAATTTGCCAACAATCCCTATACTGTATTTGGACAACAGTATGTGCCCGTAACCAATTTCAAGCCTTATAAAGCAAGGGGAATTGCATCCTGGTATGGTAAAAAGTTTCACGGCCAGAAAACATCTTCCGGCGAACCCTACGACATGTACGGCATGACCGCGGCCCACCCGACATTGCCTATCCCCAGCTATGTCAAGGTAACCAACCCGAGTACACACAAATCTGTCGTCGTGCGTGTTAATGACCGAGGCCCTTTTCACAGCGACCGTCTGATGGATTTGTCCTATACGGCAGCCTATAAACTTGGTATTGTACAAAAAGGCAGCGGACTGGTTGAGGTTGAAAGCATCAATCCAGCGGAACCGAAACCCGTTGTTGTAGCTGCATTAGCTGCGCAGGAACCCATCAAATATACTACCGAACCCGTTGACCCTGTCGAACCAGAACCATCGGACATGCCGCTGATCGAACAGAGTGGCATTTTCTTGCAACTGGCTTCTTTTGGAACGCAAATCAACGCCCAAAATTTTAGTGAAAAGATCAAAGCACAACTCGGCAACCTCTCAGAAGCACTGCATATTTTCCCCAAGAACGGACTGTTCAAAGTGCATCTGGGTCCCTATCACAACCAGTCCGAAGCTACGAAAGTAGCCGAAAATGTGAGAAGAACCCTGGACATAAAACCCTTTATGGTCATACGCTAAGACCATATATCCCGATTAACCAACATAAGGCAAAATACATATCCATATTATGAAATCTCTCTTTCTCGCTTTTATTACGCTACTGTTTACCTCTGCTACCCTGGCTGCAGTTCCAGCCCAAACCATGCTTGCAGTTCCCCCCGCACCACAAGTCGCAGCCAAATCCTACATTCTGGTTGACTTCAATAGTGGGCAAACCCTCATTCAAGCTGATTCAAACCAGCGCATTGAGCCTGCTTCACTGACTAAGTTAATGACTGCTTACATCACCTTCAATGCGATTAAACAAAACCGGATTAGCCTGAACCAGGCGCTCCCTGTTTCAGAAAAGGCCTGGCGCACTGAAGGTTCGAGAATGTTTATCGACCTTAAAACACCTGTGACGGTAGCTGAGCTAATCCGCGGTATGATTGTTCAATCAGGGAACGATGCCTGTATTGCGCTGGCAGAAGCGATTGCGGGAAGCGAAGAAAGCTTTGCCCACCTGATGAATCAGGAAGCAGCACGACTCGGCATGAAAAACACCAATTTCGTGAATTCCACCGGTTTGCCTAATCCCCAGCATTACACTACCGCATATGATTTAAGCCTGCTTGCAGCTGCCATTATTCGTGATTTCCCGGAATTTTATCCGCTCTATTCCATCAAGGAGTACCGTTACAACAATATCACCCAACCCAATCGCAACCGTTTGCTATGGCTTGACCCTAACGTTGATGGTATGAAAACGGGCCACACTGAATCTGCCGGCTATTGCCTGATCACTTCAGCCAAACGCGGCTCTACCCGCCTGATTTCAGTAGTGCTCGGTACTGCATCAGATAATGCGCGCACCATGGAAAGCCAGAAATTGCTCAACTTTGGTTTCCAGTTTTTTGATTCCGTGCGTATATATGCCAAGGAACAAGCCGTAGCCAATTTACGCGTGTGGAAAGGTAGCCAGAAGATGCTTAAGGCTGGTTTCAAAGATGATAAATACATCATCGTGCCAAAAGGACAATACCAAAACGTGAAAGTTTCCATGACCAGCACCCAGCCTTTACTGGCACCAATCAGTAACGGCCAGAAAATTGGCTCTGTAAAATTGACACTTGATGGCAAAGAACTGGCTGAATACCCGCTGTTTTCTCTTGAAAACGTAGCTATTGCCAACATTTTCGGCCGTTCATGGGACAGCATTAAACTCATGTTCACGAAATAATCGAAATGATCTATCTAAACGGCCAGTTCATGCCCATCGAAGAAGCGCGTATACCCGTGCTTGATCGTGGCTTTATATTTGGAGATGGTGTCTATGAAGTCATCCCCGTGTATTCTCGCCATGCCTTTCGGTTGGCTGAACATTTACGGCGTTTGCAGCATAGCCTCGATGGCATCCGGCTGAAAAACCCGCATTCCACAACAGAATGGGCCGCTTTGATCAACCGGATCATCGAGAACAACGAAGGGGAAGATCAGTACATTTACCTGCATATTACCCGGGGTGTCGCCAAGCGCGACCATGCTTTCCCAAAGGATGTGCAGCCGACTGTCTTTCTCATGAGCAATCCGCTAATACACCCTGCTGCCGATTTGCGAGAAACCGGGGTAGCGGCAGTAACGGCAACAGATAATCGCTGGCTGCGCTGTGATATCAAAGCCATTTCATTATTGCCCAACGTGTTGCTGCGCCAGATGGCCGTCGATGCAAATGCCGCAGAAACACTGATGTTGCGTGAAGGCTTTTTGACTGAGGGAGCCGCCAGCAATATCTTTGTCGTGTATAACGATATACTGCTGGCCCCGCCCAAAAGCCATCTTATGCTGCCTGGCATTACTTACGATGTGGTGCTTGAACTGGCCGAAGCAAACTCTATGCAGCACGAAGTGCGTGAAATCTCCGAGTATGAGGTACGCAGCGCTCAGGAATTATGGATGACCTCATCCACAAAAGAAGTGCTGCCCATTACCTCACTGGATGGAAAGCCTGTCGGAACTGGCAAACCAGGGCACGTTTATCACCGCATGTACGCACTGTATCAGGAATACAAAGCTGAAATCATGCGTGCACCCGCCCAAAATCAATAGGTGCAACAAATGGATGAAGAAACGTTAATCGAATACCCCAGTGAATTTCCGATCAAAATCATGGGGGAAAGCCATGAAAACTTTACACAGACAATATTGGATATTGTTGTGCGCTACGCACCGGATTTCGTTACGTCGACCATTGAGATCCGTCCTAGCAAAAACGGCAAATATACCAGCATTACCTGCACCATCAATGCCACTTCCCGCGAACAACTGGATAACTTGTATCGTGAACTGTCTGCCCACCCCATGATCAAGATCGTCCTCTAAATTCATGTTGGTCAAGCATCTTGGCATGGCGGACTATCTTGCCACATGGCAAGCCATGCAGACATTCACTGCCAATCGCACTGCAGAAACCCCCGACGAGCTCTGGATACTGCAGCACCCACCTGTCTACACCATGGGCTTAAACGGCAAGCCGGAACATCTCCCTCAAAATGTGCAAATACCCGTCGTCAAAATTGACCGGGGTGGCCAGATTACCTATCACGGCCCCGGCCAAATCGTCGCTTACCTGTTGATTGATCTGAAACGCAAAGGGATAGGGGTAAGAGAACTGGTTACTGCAATGGAACAATCAGTCAAAGCCTTATTGAGCAGCTACCACATCCAGAGCGAAAACCTGCAGAATGCCCCAGGCGTATACGTAGATGGCAAAAAAATCGCTGCCTTGGGACTGCGCATCAAACACGGATGCAGCTATCATGGATTAAGCCTTAACGTGGATATGGACCTGAGCCCTTTTCTTGCTATCAATCCCTGCGGCTATCCCGGCTTGGAAGTTACCCAGACCAGTGAATTAGGCATCGGTGACAGCATTGATTTGATCACGACTCGCCTGGTTTCGGCTATCGAGCAGACTCTCGGATAACACATCATCGTCAGCCGGTTATATGCATTTCAACAAATAACCCGCCCGGGTTCAAGTGCGGTAAAATACCAAAATGACTATTGATATCAAACTCCACAAAGGCGAAGCTAAAACTGCCCGCATTCCGATTAAGGTTGTCCCCCAGCCGGCTTTAAAAAAGCCCAATTGGATTCGCGCAAAATCGCCTAACAGCCCTGAGGTCATTCAGCTCAAGGAAATATTACGCGAGCACAAACTCCATACGGTTTGTGAAGAGGCTTCCTGCCCCAACCTGGGAGAGTGCTTTCGTCATGGCACTGCCACTTTCATGATTTTAGGCGACTTATGTACCCGTCGCTGCCCATTTTGTGATGTAGGCCACGGCAAGCCACTACCACCAGATACGGAAGAACCATTGCATCTGGCGCAGACCATTGCTGCCATGAAACTGAAATATGTGGTCATCACCAGTGTCGACCGTGATGATTTGAGAGATGGGGGTGCACAGCATTTTGCAGATTGTATACAGGCAGTGCGTGAACATGCACCCCATACCCGTATCGAAATCCTGACCCCTGATTTTCGTGGCCGGATTGATGTTGCGCTGGACAAGCTGAGCTGCAATCCACCCGATGTCATGAACCACAATCTGGAAACTGCCCCTCGTCTGTATAAAGCGACCCGTCCGGGAGCCGATTACACCCATTCGCTCAAATTGCTCAAAGATTTCAAGTTGCGCCACCCGGAAATCCCTACCAAATCAGGGATCATGGTGGGATTAGGTGAAACGGATGAAGAAGTACTGGAAGTGATGCGTGATTTAAGGGCGCATGATGTCGATATGCTGACCATTGGACAATACTTGCAGCCAGGGCCGCATCATTTACCGGTCACACGCTATGTGACGCCGGAACAATTTGCAGCATTTGAAAAAGCTGCGCAGGAAATGGGGTTTAAGAATGCGGCTTGCGGGCCTATGGTCAGGTCAAGTTATCATGCGGACCAGCAAGCACAAGAAGTTAAACTTTAACCGGCAGCAAGCTGGCTAGCTATTTCTCAAGAGTACGCTTGAAGCCGGTTAAGCCATCATCAGCCGGGCTTTCACTAACGCCACTTCTACCTCTTCCCGATTCACAAACTCTGGAATTAACCGATAGATTTGCAGAAGCTTCTCCGGTTGAGCAGCCGCTGCCCATTCAAGTGATTCTCTTGTTGCCCGTAAAAGATAGGGGTGAGTTAACAGATCCGGTGCAACCTGTTCATGGTATTCCTTTACCAACTGCGCATTCTCTGTATTCAGCCATTTTTCCTCCAGCAACAGTTCTGGGAAATCCTCCGGACTTAATAGTCGACCTTCCCACTCTGCTACAACACGCACACCGGCTAACCCTTCACCGCTCCTGTCGTCGTGCCGCTTGAACCATTGTGCGGCGGGGTAAGGCCGCGCGGCATGGTTGATCAGATTATTAATGATTTCCCGATGGGGTTCGGGCCATGCACGTTTATCGCGCAGCGCATCACGCGCCTTCAGGCTTTCTGCTACAAAACTGTTATCACGCAGATTAAACGATAACCAGGTGGGGTAAGCATCCTGAGTACTCGGTTCCCCCGACCGCTTACTGGCAAGTAGCGCAAGAGGCAACCCGGTATCTTTGTTGAGCAACCACAGCTCAGTATTGTCTTCCAATGTAAAAGGGGTAGCGGGACGATGATGGAATGCTTCAAGCAAAACACCCCGCTCAGAAAAATCAATCAGCCGATTTTCTTCATCATTGAAGCCACCAACGGAATAATAACGACCAGCAATAGATTGGCTCCTGGCATGCCAATGCACCCCGTCAACAGACAACGCCTGAGTATTACCCGCCGCGATGATTTGTACAACACCGCGATAGGGATTCAGCTGGCGGATGCTGTAATATTGGGCCATTATTCCCGCGCAACCCCCGTTATGACTATGAGCCGTTGATCAAGCAAAGTAATCAGTCGTTCAGCAATTTCCTGTTCGACCTCATTTAATGCGTCAAACTGATCTTCGAGTTCATCGATAGCAGCAGCAATTTCTTCCTTCGAAGAAAAGTTGTTCAGTTTTTCAGCTATTCCGGAGAGGGTTGGATTCATTTCTCTATTATCAAGTATTTTTGCAACCTGACAAGGGTAAATTCAATATACCGGATTATTTCAGCAACCTTCTTCTGGTCAAGCCCAATGCCAACACAAAACCCAGACTGCCGTAAGCGAACAACATCACAAGATGAAGCAAGATATTGACAGGCACAATACCCAGCAATAAGGGACGCACAAGTTCAATCGCGTGGGTCAGCGGCAAGATAACCGAAACCGTCTGCAGAAGAGGCGGCAACTGTGAAACAGGAAAAAATACGCCGCACAATAACACCATGGGCGTAATCACCAGGGTGAAGTAGTACATGAAAAAATCATAGCTGGGAGAAACAGCCGTCATTACTAGTCCCATTCCAGCAAAACAAAAACCAATCAACACGACGAGAGGTAAAATCCACAAAGAAAGCAGCCAGGATTGTTGCAGCCCCAGCACCCAGATAATCAGCAAAATGGCGATTCCAGAAAGCAGGCTTTTACTGGCCGCCCATAGCAGTTCGCCCAACATCACATCATCCAGTATTAACGGGCCATTCATGATGGCCTCCCAGGTTTTCTGCACATGCATTCTGGAAAACGCGGAATACAAAGTTTCAAACGTGGCGCTATTCATGGTGCTATACGCAACCGTCCCTGCCGCCAGAAAAGTAATATAGGGCACGCCTGAAACCTGTGGCAACAGTCCACCCAAGCCATAACCCAGCCCCAGCATGTAGAGCATGGGATCAGCCAGATTGCCCAGAATAGAGGGGATTGCGAGTTTTTTCCATACCATGAAATTTCGCCGCCACACCGGCATAAAGCGCAGGCTGAGTTGCGGCATACGAAAAAAAGTGTGAATTGCCATTAGTCTCGTAAATCCCGGCCAGTGAGCTTCAAAAACACATCCTCAAGATTGGCTGGCCTGTGCATGTAGCGCATGCTGGTCTGCGCACGCAGGTTTTCCATCAGCGCTTGACCATCGCGGGTATAACAAAACAAGGTTTCACCAGCCAACTCAGCTCTTTCACAGAGTGTGGCACCATATTGCTGACCCCATGCTGCAGCTTGTTCACCATACAACTCCACTACGCCTGGCTCTATATATTGCTCAATCAACTCACGGGGACTGCCTGTGGCAATAATTTTTCCATTGTCCATGACACTCAGGCGATCACAAATACGCTCTGCCTCATCCATAAAGTGGGTGGTCAGAATAATGGTTTTCCCTTTATTCAACAGACGCCGTAAGCCTTGCCACATCATGTGACGGGCTTGCGGATCCAGTCCGGTAGTCGGTTCATCCAGAAAAATCACATCGGGGTCGTTAATCAAAGCTCGCGCCAAAGTCAGACGCCGCTTCATGCCACCGGATAAAGCATTGATACGCGCGTCGGCGCGATGGCTTAAGCCAGCCAATTCGAGTAATTCCGGAATACGCGCAGCAATTTCCGCATCCGGTATGCCAAAATACCTGCCGTACACCATCAGATTTTCATGTACCGTGAAATCCGGGTCCAGGCTATCCATTTGCGGCACCACCCCGATTTTCATTCTGGCTTCGCGAGCCATCGCAGGAATAGGATAGTCAAGAATGTTCATTTCCCCGGCATCAGGATCAACCAACCCGAGCAGCAGCCTAAGCGTCGTGGTTTTACCTGCGCCATTTGGCCCCAGCAACCCAAAGCATTCCCCTGCATTTACTTCCAGGTCAATCCCAGCCACAACCTCTGCTGTGCCGTAGTGCTTGCGCAATCCTTTTGCGTTCAGCACTGACATAGTTCAACCAGCGTCTGTTTGAGCTGCGATAATTTACGATGGAAAAAGTGATCTGCACCTTCCAGCACCACAAGCTTCACTCCCTGAGCTTCGGACCAGGTTTGTACCACTTCCAGGGGCACCAGCTCATCTTTTCCACCATGAATAATAGTGGCATTAGGCGCAACATCTCCAAACTCAAACATGTTGACCGCCGGACCAATCAACACAACCTGCTGTGCGTTGAGCTTATGTCCAATCTGATTCTGCACATGGGCACCAAACGAAAAACCTGCCAATAATAATGGCAAATCAGGATAGCGCGGCTGAACAAATGCGTAGGCTGCCAGCATATCTTCCACTTCGCCTTCACCGTGGTCATAGTCGCCATCACTCATACCAACCCCGCGAAAATTCGGGCGGACAGCAACATACCCCAATGAAAGCAACGTATCCGCCACTGTTTGCACCACCTTGTTATCCAGCGTGCCACCATGCAGCGGATGGGGATGAGCGATCAGGGCAATGCCTATGCGTTCAGGTCCGGGATCATTAATGACCGTTTCGATCTTGCCGCTAGGGCCGTCGATTCTCAGTTTATAACGCTTCACGCTTAAATTTTCAGCCGATCTACAACACGGCCATGCAGAAGATGTTCATCGATGATTTCATCAATATCGGACTTATCCACATAGGTGTACCATACCCCTTCAGGGTAGACTGCAAGCACAGGCCCCTCATTACAACGGTCCATACAACCGGCACTATTAATACGGCACATGCCCGGACCGCTTAATTTTAGCTTTTTAATTTTATCTTTTGCATAATCGCGCACAGCCTGCGCATCAAAATCGGCACAGCAGGCAGCCCCGTCTTCCCGTTGATTCGTGCAGAAAAATACGTGGTATTTGTAGTAACTCATCGAACTCGTTTCTCAATTTTCATTGGGGAGATTATACCGCATCAGCCCCTAAATATTTTTGCGTCGTCCATTACAAAATCGAGACGATCACACCGTCATAAACCCTACAGCTCAGTATATTTAGCCGCAATGCCTTTGGACTTTTCAACCGGATATTTGATTTCATTCAGTTGCATTTTTCTGAATGCGGCATCCACAGGATCGATTCCCAACACATCTGCAAGCCGTGTCAGATAAATCAACACATCCCCGATTTCTTGAGACACCGCCTCCAGCTTGGGTGGATCAAGCATCACACTTTGCTGGGAACTCAACCATTGAAAATGCTCCATCAGCTCAGCCACTTCGACGCTTAATGCCATACTCAGATTCTTCGGCGTATGAAATTGATCCCAATCCCGCGCCTTGGCAAAAGCACGAATATCACCCTGCAAACCCTTAAGAGAATCACCTTTCATCATTTTCCCCCCTGAATATTTCATCTTTGACCAAAATGAATGATATGTTAACTTTTAAAAATTGAGCTACGATTAATTTAACCACCTTGTTTACTAATATATGCCAGAAATTATTCTCTTAAGCGGCGGCATTGAGAGTTCTACACTTTTATATATGAACCCGACACCTAGTGAGCTCTATCCGGTTTTCATTGATTATGGTCAGCGTGCGGCACTACAAGAGGGCCAGGCCGCACTCGCACAGTGCGCGAATCTTGGTATAAAACTCAAAAAATTAAACATGTCGCAAGTCGGACATGATTTCAGGGAAGATCAAAGCAATAAAATGCACGTTCCCATACCTCATCGCAACCTGATCGCCTTAAGTCTGGGGCTGAGTTATGCCGCACAACTCGGGGCCAATCGCGTATACATCGCCCTTAACCAGGAAGACACACAAGCTTATCCCAGTGCCTCGCTCGCTTTTCTGACACAATTTCAGGCAATGGCCCGCACACTCGGTGAAATTGAAATTGCTGCGCCATTACTGAATTTATCCAAAGCCAGTATTATCCTGCATGGCAAATCAGTTGGCATGGATTACACTAAAACATATAGTTGCCTGCTGGGCTACACTACGCATTGTGGCCACTGCCCACAATGCAAAAAACGCCAAGTAGCATTTAATGAAGCGGGCTACCCTGAATCGACGGGGTTTTATCACAAATGATGATTTTGAAATATTTATCCTATTTAATGAACTTCAAAGGGGCTCTTTAACGACCAGGCGGCCAAGTGAATTGTCAATTTACCGTCATAACTGTCGAGTTAAAATACGGTTCTCTCATGCATAATTAAACTTGACCCACGATACAGGGCGAAGTCATTCATGGCCTGAAACTTGCTTTATCTTGTTAAAGTGAATATGGTGGGCCTGTACTGATGTGCATAATATTAATTATTTGAAGCTATTGTATATAAATACAATATATTTATACTAAAAAACTTATGTGGCATAATAACTGCCATAATTCAAAATATTACATGGAGGAAGCATTGTGGATATAGTTAAAAAAATAATGAACTGCAGATGGAAAGTATTACCTGCCGTTTTCATCCTTGCAGTCAGCGGCTGCGCCACATCATCCCATCCTCCTGCGCCCGCTTCAGCCGAAAAGATGTCGGACTGGTATTACCTGATTGGTCCTGGCGACAGCGTCAGTGTTTTCGTCTGGAGAAACCCGGAGTTATCAGGTTCTTTTCCAGTCAGGCCCGATGGAAAAATGACCATGAATCTGGTAGAAGATTTGCCTGCCAGCGGAAAAACGCCCACTCAATTAGCACGTGACATTGAAAAATCACTTTCCAAATACATCCAAGACCCTATAGCTACAGTCATTGTTGCTGGAGGGGTAGGTCCATTTAGTCAGCAAATTCGCATTATTGGTCAAGCGGCAAAGCCTCAGGCACTCAATTACCGAGAAGGCATGAGTCTGATTGACGTCATGATTGCAGTAGGTGGTGTGACCGATTTTGCAGCGGGAAACAAAGCTATTATCCTGCGTACCACTGATGGCAAACAACAGCAATTATCTGTACGCCTTGAAGATCTGGTTAAAGGCGGCGACGTAACTGCCAATGCTGAAATGCGACCTGGTGACGTGCTGGTAATTCCTGAAAGCTGGTTCTAATACTTACAGAATCCTCTCCCCGCCCCGAAGCGGGGATTCTGTATCAGACAATCGGAAACATAAAGCATGCATGAAACACTCGCACAGTTACTTACTTATTTAAAAGCCACTTGGCGCCGCCGTTGGTATGCCATCATCGTGGCATGGCTGGTAAGCGCTATTGGATGGGCCTGGGTTTATACTCTGCCAGACCGCTATGAAGCATCCGCAAGGGTTTATGTTGATACCCAATCGTTACTCAAGCCCCTCTTGGCAGGCTTGACTGTTAACCCTAATGTTGGTCAGCAGATCAATATGATCACCCGCACCTTGTTAAGCCGTCCGAACCTTGAAAAAGTGACGCGCATGACTGACCAGGATTTAAATGCAAAAGATCCGGCGCAGATGGAGCAACTGCTCAACCAGCTGTCGTCACAAATTGAATTACAAGGTACGGATCGTGAAAATCTTTACACCATCTCTTACCAGAACCAAAAGCCCGAAGTAGCAAAACGGGTGGTCCAGTCTTTGCTCACGATTTTTGTGGAAAGCAGTCTTGGCACTACGCGCAAGGATATTGCCTCTTCCCAAAAATTTATTGAAGATCAATTAAAATCTCAAGAACAAAAGCTGATTGCTGCCGAAAGTGCCATTACTGATTTCAAACGCAATCACATGGGCTTAATGCCAGGTGAAGGTGGCGGTTATTACGCAAAGCTGGCTGAAATGAGCAATGCACTTAATCAAGCCAAATTAGACTTGCGCGAAGCCGAGGACAGACGCGATCAGTTGAAACGTCAGCTATCCGATGAAGACCCCAACGCTACAACCACTGTTGTCACTAGTAGCGACCCTGAACTTGATGCGCGTATTGAGTCATTGAAAAAGAATATGGATGGCATGAGGCTTCAATACACTGAGTTGCATCCGGATATTGTTGCAACAAAACGTCTGATTGCCCAACTGGAAGCACAAAAAAAAGAAGATGCATCCAAGCGTAAACCCGGAAACGCTGCTGCACAAAGTCAAAACCCGGTTTATCAGCAATTATCCATTGCACTTTCAGAAGCAGATGCCAATGCCGCCTCACTGCGTGCCCGGGTAGCCGAATATGAGAAGCGTTTCAGTCAATTAAAAGCAGCTGCGAACAGCGTGCCCGAAGTTGAAGCACAATACACGCAGCTGACCCGTGATTATGAAGTTTATAAATCCAATTACGCATCCCTTCTCGCAAGACGTGAAACGGCCTCCATGTCCAGTGAAGTTGAAAATAAAGCAGACACAGTAGATATTCGCGTAATCGATCCGCCTCGCGTACCCCTGACGCCCGCATGGCCTAATCGCATTATGCTCATGTCGTTTGTACTGCTTGGTGGATTGGGCGCAGGTATTGCCGTTGCATTCCTGATTAGTCAACTCAGACGTACAGTGGATGACAGGGTTAACCTCAGGGAAATTTCCGGCCTGCCACTGCTAGGTGCAGTATCCCGCATAGAAACACCCGATTCGCTCAAAAAGAAACGAAAAAAGTTATTCGCTTATGGATTATCTGTAGCCAGTCTGCTTGGCGTTTATGGAGTTCTGATTACGCTGCAAATGGTAATGGCGCGTTAATTTCATGCTTAAAGCGACCATACTCAGGAAGGAAACAAACAAGCTATGAGCATCATTGAAAACGCTATAAACAAGCTGCAACCTGGCAAAGCTCAGGGAGTTAAACCCGTTGCAGAAAGTACAGCACCCCAGAAGGAAACTTCAAGCCTGATTGAGCGGGCGATTGAAAGTGCTATGCAGCCTAAAGTTGCCCCGCCTGAAGTACCTGTAGAACCCATTCAGGAACCAGCCAAATCGCGGCATGAAAATATTAATTTAGCCAAATTAAAGAAAATGGGCGTCATTACGCCTGATGCCGAAAGAAGCAAAATTGCTGAAGAATTCAGGTTGATTAAACGCCCACTTTTGGCAAATGCGCTTGGCCAAGGTGCGGCTCCCATCAAAAATGGTAACCTGATCATGGTGACCAGTTCACTGCCCGGTGAAGGAAAATCATTTTGTTCAATCAACCTTGCCATCAGCATCGCTCTGGAAATGGATCGGACAGTTCTGCTGGTTGACGCTGACGTTGCAAGACCGCGCATCCTGGAATACCTGGGGCTTCAAAAAGACAGCCTGGGTCTACTCGATGTACTGCGCGACAGCAACCTTGAGCTTGCCGACGTGCTTATTCGAACAAACATCGAGAAACTGACCATTCTGCCAGCCGGTCAAACTTACCGCCATGCTACTGAACTACTGGCAAGCGAAGCCATGGATAAACTGCTTGAAGACATGGGCAATCGTTATCCAGACAGGATTATTATTTTTGATTCACCCCCACTGCTTTCAACCAGTGAAGCCAGTGCACTTGCCACGCAAATGGGCCAGATTGTCATGGTTGTAGAAGCAGAAAAAACGCCTGAAGATGCGGTAAAAGAAGCATTATCCCGAATTGAATCGTGTGACGTAATAGGTATGTTGCTGAACAAAACCGCCGCCATCACTGGATCAGATTATTATGGATATTATGGTAGCTAAAACAACCAATAAAACCTTAGTCATAAGTGCCCGAGTACTTCATAAAAAGCCAGTGGCAATAAAGAATGCAACGTTGAATGCTTCTGTTGCCCGCCCTTTTATCAGCTACATTTCTACGCTATTAATAGCACTACTGAGTTCAACCGCAGCCAATGCTGCGGACTGGAAAGTAACGCCAACGTTCAGTGTGCTTGAAACCTATTCTGACAACGTCAATCTATCGTCACAGAACCAAAAAAGTGGATTTACCACCCAGATCGCCCCAGGCGTCACCGTCAGCGGAAAGAGTGTAGGGCGCGTTAAGCTTGATGTGAATTACTCTCTGCAAGATGTTATTTCTCTTGGTGAGGTGCAACGCAACCGGTTATACCACCAACTGGCTGGCACCGCCAATGCAGAACTGGTTGACCAAACCCTTTACATGGACGCTCGGGCAAATATCGGCCAACAAAATATTTCCGCCCTTGGCCCACAGGGTACTGATACAACCACCGGCGACACCAGCAACATCACTACTGTTTCAACCTATAGTTTAAGCCCCTACCTGCTTCATAAATTTGGATCAGTAGCTACAGGGCAAGCTCGCTTCACCCATGACCAGGCTTTCTACTCATCAGGTGGTGTGGCTGACAGTACGTCCAACGCAGTAGCGTTAAGTCTAAACAGCGGCCAATCGTTTAACGATGTATTTTGGGGCCTGAATTACAAGAACAGTAAAATCACCTCTGATAACAGCCAATCTGATCGGGAATCGAAAAGCACTTCGGGCACGCTGGGTTACAATTTGACGCCTAAATTCAGACTATTTACTTCTGCCGGGAATGAAACCAACACCTATGCAACCGCACCTGGGGCTAGCACCGGAGGATCATTCTGGAGTGCAGGATTTGGCTGGACCCCTTCTGATCGCACATCACTCCAGGCCAGTTATGGTCGGCGTTTTTTTGGCAAAACCTACACACTTGATCTCAGTCATCACACACGGATGACAACATGGAGTGCAAAATATTCTCAAGATGTGACCGATACCCGTACAGTGGCTTTACAACCAAAAGCATACGATGCCTATATTGATCCGACTACACACCAGTTAGTTTTTTATCGTGATGCAACAGGGAATCTTTCACCCAAAATTTTAGATACGCCATTCTTAACAAATGATGTTTACATCAATAAACTGTTCACTGCCTCGGTCAGCATCAATTCAGGCAAAAGCAACGTCGGACTAACTGCTTACAATTCAGTCCGCGAATTTCAGGTCAGCGGTAATTCCGATCGTCAATATGGCGGCAATGCTGCATGGACATTGCGGCTCAATCCACTCTTATCTTCTAATGTCTCGGCTGGTTGGAATCGAGTGTTAGCACCCGCATCGTCTCTGCAAAATGATTTGTGGATAGTCCGTCTTTCTTTGATCCGACAGTTTGTGCCCGGGACTTCCGGTTCGGTGGAACTGCGCCACCAGGAAAGAACTTCGAACCAGGCGAATAGTGATTACACAGAAAATGGTATCACTGCCCGACTTAACATGACTTTTAATTAAGCTACCGACAAGATGTATGAATCTTTTTACAAACTAACTGACAAGCCATTTCAACTTAACCCGGACCCACGTTTCTTTTTTGGCAGTAAAGGGCACAAGCGTGCCATGGCCTATCTGGAATATGGATTATCGCTGGGTGAAGGTTTTATTGTCATTACCGGTGAAGTCGGCGCGGGCAAAACCATGCTGGTCCGCAATCTGGTCAAAAAGCTTGAAAATGAAAATGTCGTGACCGCCCAACTGGTGACTACCCAGCTGGAAGCGGATGACACACTGCGTATGGTGGCTGCTTCATTCGGGCTTAACCATGAGAACATCAGCAAGGCCGCGCTACTGAATAATCTTGAAAATTTTCTGCAGCATTCCAGTAAACAGGGAAAACGTGCGCTATTGATCGTTGATGAAGCGCAAAACCTGTCTCCCCGCGCTGTAGAAGAATTGCGGATGTTGTCTAACTTTCAAAGTGACAATAAACCACTATTGCAGAGTTTTTTGCTGGGCCAGCCAGAGTTTCGCAAAACCCTGCAAAGTGAAGAATTACTTCAATTACGTCAGCGTGTGATCGCTTCGTATCATTTGGGCGCACTGGATACAACCGAAACTCAGGCTTATATCATTCATCGACTGGATATGGTGGGTTGGCAGGGTGACCCCGCCATTACAGAAGACGGATTTCAGCTGATTCATGAATACACTAAAGGCATCCCCAGAATTATCAATACATTCTGCGACAGACTACTTTTATTAGGTTTTCTTTCTGAAAAACACACGTTTGATCGCGTAACAGTGCAGGAAGTGGTCACGGATCTCAGTCAGGAAGTGACTTGCACTGGAAATAGTACCTCGGACGAAAAACACTATTCCAGTGACTTTAGCCAAGGGGGGTTCGAGCAATCCACTTCAATGGATCTAGCACGGCTGGAGCAAAAAATAGAAGGTATGGAAATGACGATGAACCGCATGATGACCATGATGCGGAAAATGATGTTTATTGCCGTTAATCAGAATAAAAACGATTCGGATGCGTCGTAACTTTCATCAAATATCATTTAAGAATTAGCGTGAACACCCACTATAAAGTAAACCATGATACGCAATGCCATGACTATCGATGTGGAGGATTATTTTCAAGTCTCCGCTTTTGCGCCACATATCGCCAGGGCTGATTGGGACACGTTACCCTGCCGCGTCGAAAAAAATATTGATCGCATTCTTGCCCTGTTAGCCGACCATGATACCCATGCGACGTTTTTCACGCTGGGCTGGATCGCAGAGCGTTATCCTGAAATGGTGCGTCGAATCGTTGACAATGGGCATGAACTAGCCAGTCACGGCTATAGCCACCTTCGCGCCAGCGATCAAAATCCCGTTGAGTTTCAGTACGATATATCTCGTAGCAAAAAACTCCTTGAAGATATTGCCGGAAAGCCGGTCATTGGCTATCGCGCCCCCAGTTTTTCCATCAATCAAAAAAATTTCTGGGCACTGGATGCACTAAACGAAGCGGGGTATCAATATAGCTCCAGCATCTACCCAATACAACATGACCACTACGGTATGCCCGATGCGCCTCGCTTTGCCTTTTACCCGAGGGGAACTGACGGAATACTGGAACTCCCCCCTACAACTATTGCCATGCTAGGGCGTAACCTGCCTGCTGCGGGGGGTGGGTATTTTCGTTTGTTACCCTATGCGCTATCCCGCTGGTGTATCAATCATGTGAATACAGAAGACCAGCAACCCTGCATGTTCTACTTTCACCCGTGGGAGATAGACCCGGCGCAACCCCGGCAGCAGGGTATCAGTATGAAAACCCGTTTTCGCCATTACGTTAACCTTGACCGTATGGAATCAAGGATTGCCGCGTTGCTAAAAGACTTCGAATGGGATCGCATTGACAGAATTTATCTGGAGTCCCGTGAATGAATGGTATGACCCATGATCAGACCAATTCACCTCACAAATCCAGCCTACAAGCCATTCCTGTCGTACGATTGATGCAACAGGAAGATGCTGAAAATTGGGATGCCTTCGTGATGTCTTGTCCTGAAGCCACTTTTTTTCACCGCTCAGGATGGAAAACGGTAATTGAAAAAGCATTCGGGCACAAAACACATTTTTTGCTTGCTGAGTCCGAGGGAATAATTCTTGGCGTGTTACCGCTCGCGGAAGTCAAAAGCTTTTTGTTTGGCCACTCACTTTCATCACTACCGTTTTGCGTTTACGGCGGGATTGCTGCAACGAATGAATCTGCTCGGATAGCACTAGATCAGGCCGCACAACAACTCGCGGCAAAAACCAATGTGGATTTTTTGGAATATCGAAATATCAACACATTCCACGCAGATTGGGCTGGCAAGGATTTATATGTCACATTTCGTAAAGCCATTGATCCGGATGTGGAGCAGAACATGCTCAACATTCCCCGCAAGCAAAGGGCTATGGTCCGAAAAGGTATCAAGAACGAATTAGTAAGTGTAATTGACGAAAATACAGATCGTTTTTTTTCGGTATTCGCTGAGAATGTCCACCGCCACGGAACACCGGCATTACCCAAACGATATTTTATATTGTTAAAGTCTGTTTTTGGTCAGGATTGTGAAGTGCTTTCGATCACCAAAAACGGGCAGGTTGTCAGCAGCGTTCTGACATTCTACTTCCGCGATGAAGTATTGCCTTACTACGCAGGTGATACATTAGCGGCTAGAGATCTTGCAGCCAATGATTTTAAATATTGGGAGTTAATGCGGCGGTCGTGTGAGCGTGGCTACAAAATTTTTGATTATGGCCGCAGCAAACGCGGAACGGGCCCTTTTGATTTCAAGAGAAACTGGGGATTTGAGCCGCAACCGTTACATTATGAATATCAGCTCCATCGAGCCAAGAGCGTACCAGAACATAACCCGCTCAACCCTAAATATCAGCTATTTATAAAAGCCTGGCAGCATCTGCCGCTTGCCGTTGCAAATCTGATCGGCCCGCATATTGTGAAAAATTTAGGGTAGGTAATGGCGGAAGACTTGTTATACCTTACACACCGCATACCGTACCCGCCCAACAAGGGCGATAAAATCCGTTCTTTCCATTTGCTCAAATATTTAAGTCAGCACTACAAGGTTCATCTTGGTACTTTTGTGGATGACGAGGATGACTGGCAGCATGTGGATATCACAAAATCATTTTGCAGCGATAGTTGCTTTGTCAGACTCAACCCAACCAGCGCTAAATTGCATAGTCTGTCTGGTCTGTTGACAGGACAGCCTCTGACGCTTCCCTATTATAGAAATGCCGAGCTACAACACTGGGTAAATGAGCGTCTGACCAGTCAGCCGATCATGCGTATTCTGGTTTTTTCATCTGCCATGGCCCAATATGTCAGTCACGCCAATGATATGCGCCGCGTGATTGATTTTGTGGATATTGATTCAGATAAATGGATACAGTACGCCAAAAGCAAGCACTGGCCACTCTCCTGGCTCTACCGGAGAGAAGGGCAATATTTACTCCGCTATGAGCGAGAAATAGCGAAGCAATTTGATGCGTCTTTGTTTGTTTCATCGGAAGAAGCCACTTTATTCAAGCAGCTGGCGCCAGAAAGTGCGGAAAAGACAGGCTATTTCAGTAATGGCGTCGACGCTGACTATTTTTCACCGGATCGTGAATACCCCAACCCTTATTCTGAAGATGAACAAGTACTGGTTTTTACTGGTGCAATGGATTACTGGCCCAATGTAGATGCCGTAGTCTGGTTTTCCCAGGAAGTTTTCCCTGCCGTTCTAGCTGAATTCCCCCAAGCCCGTTTTTATATTGTCGGCTCTCGTCCAACACCCGCTGTTTGTGAATTATCCGGATTACCCGGGGTCACAGTAACCGGCACAGTTGAGGATATAAGGCCCTATCTTGCACATGCAAAACTCGCGGTTGCGCCATTGCGAATTGCAAGAGGATTACAAAACAAAGTGCTTGAGGCCATGGCCATGGCGAAAACGGTTGTCGCTTCTCCGCAAGCGGCAGAAGGAATTGATGCCCAACCGGAATGTGAATTGCTCATTGCGGGCAACACCAGTGAATTTAACCAAACTATTGTGAAAATATTAAAAGAAAATTTAATGAATAAAATCGGTACAGCTGCCCGAAGCAGAATATTGACTAACTATATTTGGGATAGCAGTCTCGCGCAGGTTGAAGCTTTACTTACTAAAGAACCCTCGTCAAATGAGCCCGCTGCAAATATTAAAATGTCGCATAACCCGAGCTTCGCGAACCCCCTTAGAGAAAATAAACATGGCCGCAACTGACCAACCAGTTTTATCAGCTTCTGCTACCGGCAACCCTGCAGGTGAGTCTGGAAAGCAATGGCAACTTGCAGTTTTCCTGACACTGCTCACCATTGCCGCTATTCTCTATCTCTACAAAGAAACAGGATTGTCTACAGTTGCCATCTGGGAAAGGTCCGAAACCTTTGCACATGGCTTCCTTATTTTCCCCATCAGCGCTTATCTCGTTTGGACGCGCCGCAATTTACTTGCCCAATTAACGCCGCATCCGGACTACAGGGGGCTATTCGTTATAGCTGCTCTGGGACTCGGTTGGCTGATTGCAGATGCTGGCAGCGTACTCGTTCTCACCCAATATGGCCTGGTTGCCATGATTGCTGCAACTGTCTGGACAATTCTTGGCCCACAAGTTGCACGCGCCATTGCTTTTCCCCTAGGCTTCCTGCTTTTTGCGGTGCCAGCAGGCGAGTTTCTGATTCCTTCCATGATGAATTTTACGGCGGATTTTGTGGTGGGTGCGTTGCAAATCACCGGCATTCCGGTATTCCGCGAAGGGACATTTTTTACCATCCCCAGCGGCCAATGGTCAGTGGTGGAAGGGTGTAGCGGTCTACGTTACCTCATTGCCTCTTTTACCCTTGGTACTTTGTATGCTTATCTCACTTTCCGGAGCACAAAGCGCAGGATTATTTTTTCTATACTCTCTATAATCGTGCCTGTATTTGCGAATGGAATGCGCGCATACCTGATTGTGATGATTGCCCACTTAAGTGATATGACTCTGGCACTAGGCGTTGATCATTATATTTATGGGTGGGTATTTTTTGGAATAGTCATGATGCTGCTCTTCTGGATTGGCAGTTTCTGGCGTGAAGACCTGATTGCAGAACCAGAAAAAAACATCACAACTGAAACACCCTCTGCGCCTTCAACCACGGGCCGAAACTTTATCATTACCGGTGCCGTTCTCTTCATTATCGCAGCCATATGGCCAGCCTATGCAACTTATCTTGATAACCGGCCAATTAAAACCAAAGGACTGGTCATGTCATTGCCAGATTCCATCAATGGCTGGCAAAAACAAAATGTACCCATATCAAACTGGCAGCCTCACTTCGTTGGTGCTGATTCGCAAATTTTGCAGACATACAAAAAAGGAGAGAACACGATTGAACTTCACCTCTTCTATTATCGTACCCAACGGCAAGATGCTGAACTAATCAATTCCCAGAATTACATGGTCCAGCAAAAGCATCCCGTTTGGAACAATGTCGGTGAAGAACCCCGAGAAGTAACGCTTGACGGCAAAAAAACGGTTGTCCAGGAATCCTTGCTTCGTTCGCCATCTACCCGCTTGATTGTGTGGAGCTGGAACAACTTGGCCAGCACCTACACTATCGACCCTTATCTCGCAAAATTGCTGCTTGCTAAAGCCCGACTGTTTGGACAACATGATGACGGTGCCGCGATTATCGTGGCATCGCAATATAGCGACGACAAAGAAGATGCTGCTAAAGCACTGCAGCATTTCATCCTGGACACGTTACCCGCTATCCAGCAGAGCATCCACAATGTTTCGGAACAATAATACGGGTGCCATCAATCAACATGTGGCTGATTAAATAGCTTATGGGGAAAAATCCGCCACTTATCGCCCATGTTGTCCATCACTTCCGTGTTGGCGGCATGGAAAACGGCATGATCAACCTGATCAATCACATGCCCAAGGATCGTTTCCGCCATGTGGTTATCTGTCTCGATGACTATACTGATTTCAGGGAACGCATCCTGCGAAAAGACGTGGAATTTTATGCGCTGGCAAAGCCAGCGGGCAGAGATGTAACATGGTATTTCCGTTTGTGGCGTTTATTGCGAAAACTTTCTCCGGCCATAGTTCATACGCGAAACCTGTCAGCCATTGAAGGGCAGTTTGTTGCTTTTGCTGCGGGTATCCGCGCGCGAATTCATGGGGAACATGGACGGGATGTTTTCGATTTGCACGGTGAAAATCGAAAATATAACTTACTGCGCAAACTGGCACGCCCCTTTGTAGGCCACTATATTGCCGTTAGCCGGGATCTTGAGCAATGGTTGATCCAGACTGTGGGCGTCAAACCGCAGCGCGTGAGCCAAATATATAATGGTGTTGATAGCACGTTCTTCCGCCCGCGTGATGAGAAACAAGCTATCGGCCCTGCTGATTTCGCGCCTGAAAACGCACTCGTCATAGGCAGTGTCGGCAGAATGGCGGAAGTAAAAGATTACCCCAATCTGGTGCGTGCATTCATCAGAATGCTGGAAATTGAACCGACAGCACGCCAACGGGCAAGATTAGTGATCATAGGGGAGGGCGTCTCGCGGGAAATCTGTATGCGCTTACTGAAACAAGCCTGCGCAGAAGATCTCGCCTGGCTTCCTGGTGAAAGTAGCGATGTGGCACCCATTTTACGCAATATGGATTTATTTGTGCTGCCTTCATTGGGTGAAGGCATTTCAAATACCATACTGGAAGCGATGTCCAGCGGGTTGCCCATTATTGCAACACGGGTCGGGGGAAATCCAGAACTGGTGGAAGAAGGGCAGACCGGCGCTTTCATTCCGGTATCAGACCCGGAGAGTTTGGCACAAACCTTGCTTACGTATTATTACAATGACAGTATGTTGAAAACACACGGACAGGCTAGCCGGAAGCGCATTGAATCCCAGTTCAGTATCCCGGCCATGGTTCAGGGTTATCTTGCTGTCTATGAGCAAATTTACAAACCAGCAACAGTTTAAAATGTATCAACCCATTAAAATAATTGAATATAATCAAGGTTAAGTCATGTGTGGCATTGTTGGTATTTTTGATTTAAAAGATAAGCGCGAAGTTGATCAGCAGGTACTGGCACGTATGAACCAGACCCAGTTTCACCGCGGGCCGGATGAAGGCGGACTGCATACTGAACCTGGCGTTGGATTAGGACACCGAAGGCTTTCCATTATTGATTTATCGAGTGGGCATCAACCCTTGTTCAACGAAGATGGCAGTGTAGTAGTCGTTTTTAATGGCGAGATCTACAATTATGTAGACCTTATGCCTGAATTACAGCAACTTGGGCATACCTTCCGCACCCATTGCGATACGGAAGTCATTGTCCATGCATGGGAGGAGTGGGGTGAAGCCTGTGTAGAACGCTTTCGTGGCATGTTTTCCTTTGCGCTTTGGGATAGCAAGAAAGAAACCTTATTTCTTGCACGCGATCGTCTGGGCATCAAGCCACTTTATTACGGCAGCCTACCCGACGGCACATTCCTGTTTGGCTCAGAACTCAAAGCCTTACTGGCTTATCCCGGTTTTCCTCGCGTGATAGACGATTGCGCAGTGGAAGAATATTTCGCCTATGGATATGTGCCTGAGCCACGGACGATTTTCGAAGGCGCAAAAAAACTCCCTCCCGCGCATACCCTCACGCTCAAACGCGGTGTTGCCTTGCCTCAACCAAAGGAATACTGGGATGTGCCATTTACCTCCCATGGTCCCATCTCTGAACAAGAAGCGCAGGAAGAACTCATTGTCCGTTTACGAGAAGCCATTCGCATCCGGCTGGTCTCTGAAGTGCCGCTGGGTGCCTTTCTTTCCGGAGGCGTAGACTCCAGCGCTGTTGTGGCCATGATGGCCGGGTTGATGAATGAGCCGGTTAACACCTGTTCCATTTCATTTGGTGACCCTGCGTTTAATGAGTCAGCCTTCGCTCAAAAAGTTGCCGATCAATTCCATACGCAACATTATGTAGAGCAAGTTGAATCCGACGACTACGACCTGATCGACAAATTAGCCGCACTATACGACGAACCTTTTGCTGATAGCTCCGCTATTCCAACCTACCGGGTATGCGAACTGGCGAAAAAACGTGTCACAGTCGCTCTTTCAGGAGATGGTGGGGACGAAAATCTCGCTGGTTACCGTCGCTATCGTTATCATCTGTATGAAGAGCGCATGCGCGCCATGTTGCCCCTGAGCATCCGCAAGCCGTTATTTGGTTTGCTCGGAAATGTTTACCCCAAAGCAGACTGGGCGCCGAAAGTATTCCGTGCCAAATCCACTTTTGAAGCATTGGCCCGCGACCCGGTTGAGGGCTACTTTCACAGTGTCTCTGTCATGGGTGACACATTAAGAGACAAACTTTTCAGTAACCCGTTCAAATTAAAACTGCAAGGCCACCATGCTGTTGATGTGATGCGCTACCATGCAGACCGCGCGCCCACTGACGACCCGCTTTCACGCGTGCAATATCTCGACATGAAGACTTATCTCCCAGGTGATATTCTTACCAAAGTAGACCGGGCCAGCATGGCTCACGCTCTGGAAGTAAGAGTGCCTATACTTGATCACCAGTTGGTAGAGTGGATGTCTGGCTTACCTTCGACTTACAAATTACGCGGGCAAGAAGGCAAATACATTTTCAAAAAAAGTCTCGAATCTTATCTGCCTGACGATATCCTTTACCGGACCAAAATGGGATTTTCCGTGCCCCTGGCAAACTGGTTTCGCGGACCTCTCAAGCAACGGGTGCGAGATGCCGTGTTAGGAGAAACACTTGCCTCCACGGGAATATTTGATATGGCCTTCCTGCGTGAGATGGTGGATCAGCATCAATCCGGTATGCGAGACTACAGTGCATCCCTTTGGACAATCCTGATGTTTGAAGCGTTCATGCGAAACGTGATGCAGAATGAATCCGCGTCTAAAGCAACCGGGGTCTGAACAGATGCGCATTCTTCACATCCTTGACCATTCTATTCCACTGCATAGCGGCTATACCTTCCGAACCCTGGCAATACTGCGAGAACAACGTAAACTTGGGTGGGACACCTATCACATCACCAGTGCCAAACAGGAAAATTGCAAGGTGCCTGAAGAAGATGTGGATGGCTTGCACTTCTACCGAACACCGCCTGCAACAGGCAGCCTTGCCAGGCTGCCGATTTTCAACCAGATTAGAATCATCAACAGCCTTGCCAAAAGACTTGATGAAATCATACCGCTTATTCGCCCTGATATTCTGCATGCCCACTCACCCGCTTTAAATGCCATTGCTGCATTGCGCGTCGGACGCAAGCATAAAATTCCTGTTGTTTACGAAGTCCGTGCATTTTGGGAAGATGCCGCGGTGGATCACGGCACCAGCAAAGAATGGGGAATACGCTACCGCTTGACTCGAGGATTAGAAACAAGCGCTTTCAAGCGCGCAAATGCCATCACTACCATTTGTGAAGGCCTACGGCAGGACATTGTTGCTCGAGGCATACCTGCACAAAAAGTCACTGTCATCCCGAACGCAGTGGATATTGAGAAATTTACTGTTGGGGGCACTGGAGAAACAGCCCTTAAACAGCAATTAGGTTTGGCAAACCACCGAATTATTGGTTTCATCGGCTCTTTCTACGCCTATGAAGGACTGGATCTCTTATTAGAGGCATTCCCCAGCATTCTCAAATCTGCACCTGATGTACGTTTGTTGCTGGTTGGGGGAGGGCCGCAGGATAGCAATCTGAAGCAGCTTGCATCCAGGCTTGGCATTCAAGATCAGGTTATTTTCACTGGGCGTGTGCCTCATGACCAAGTACAGCGATATTACGATCTGGTGGATATCCTGGCCTACCCACGCCATTCCATGCGTCTAACCGAATTGGTTACCCCCTTAAAACCTCTTGAAGCCATGGCGCAAGGAAGATTACTGGTCGCTTCTGATGTGGGCGGCCACAAGGAACTCATTCAGGATGGCAAAACCGGTATTTTGTTCAACGCAGAAGACCCTGCGGCATTAGCCAGAGAGGTGTTACAACTGCTGGATCAAGAATCAAAATGGCCGGATCTGCGCATTGCAGCACGACAGTTTGTTGAGAATGAACGAAACTGGACAAAATCCGTGTCCAACTATGTGGACATTTACAACCGGCTTACGGGGAAAAGCGTGCACAATGTCTGAAAACCCTCACATTGTGGTTTTTACTACTTTGTTTCCCAATGCTGTGCAGCCTGGTGCCGGCGTTTTTATACGCGAACGTATGTTCCGTGTAGCCAAGACGCTACCGCTAATGGTTGTAGCGCCAGTAGCATGGTTTCCGTTTCAAGGGTTAATACGTCTTTTTCGCCCCCACTTTCGCCCTTATCCACCTTACAGGGAAATGCAGGAAGGTATCGAAGTACTACACCCTCGGTTTTTCTCTATACCGGGAATCTTCAAAAGGCTGGATGGCTTTTTTCTCGCACTGAGTACCTTTACTTTAATGCGCCGTCTCCAGCGTGAACATCAATGTGACATCATTGACAGCCACTTTGCTTATCCTGATGGTTATGCCGCGAGTTTATTGGGTAAATGGCTGACGCTACCATTTACCGTTACGTTACGAGGCACTGAATCGCGTCTTGTTAAAAAAACAGTTTTCCGGATTCGCATGGCCGCGGCTCTGCAATCTGCTGCCCAGGTGTTTTCCGTATCCGATTCTTTACGCCAAATCGCCCTTTCATTAGGCATTTCTGAATCCAAGGCCCAGGTAATAGGAAATGGTGTGGATACCGCAAAATTCCATGCTATTGATAAAACTACAGCCCGGAGCAAACTGGGATTGCCACATGACGCGCCTATCCTGATTTCAGTAGGTGGCCTGGTTGAAAGGAAAGGATTCCACCGCGTGATTGATTGCCTCCCAAAGCTACTTAAAACTTCCCCGGAACTGCATTATTTGATTGTTGGCGGTCCAAGCCCTGAAGGCGACATGGAGACGCAATTACGTGCCCAGGTTTCTAAGCTTGGTCTTGAAAAACAGGTCATTTTCACGGGCCCAATGAAATCAGAGGATTTGAAAACCCCTTTATCCGCTGCGGATATCTTTGTGCTTTCAACACGAAATGAAGGCTGGGCAAATGTTTTTCTTGAAGCAATGGCCTGTGGTCTGCCTGTTATTACCACCGATGTCGGCGGCAACGCCGAAGTCGTTTGCAACCCTGAATTAGGTACAATAGTTCCTTTCGGTGAACAGGCCCCTTTGGAGCAAGCACTTACTTTAGCTCTTGAGACCCGATGGGATAGAACGAAAATTATCGAATACGCACATAACAATGCATGGGATACGCGCGTTGCGCAATTGATAGACGCTTTCCAGTCCATTAATCGGCACATCAATTCCGGAAAGCCAACTTTGCCTCCACGCGCACAACACAAGGAATCAGAAACGTGTCGCTAAATTTCTACACACGTGTCGTGTCTTCCTGCCTGTTTCCGTTACACGAAAAGCTAAAGCATCATGGTACGGTGCCTATTCGCAAGGAAATGGAACGTACACAATGGTTATCACCCGAGAGGATGGAAAAGTTACGCATTGACCGTTTGCGGGCATTTTTATCCAACGTTGGTGAGCATGTGCCGTACTATCGAAATGTGTTTCAAACCCATCAATTTAACCCCGCTATCGTTAAGAACCTGGAAGACCTGGCTCAATTACCCTTTCTGACCAAAGAAATCATTCGTGCAAATACGGATCAGCTAAAATCAGAAATTGCGCAGAACCTTTCCCGCTTTAATACAGGTGGCTCCAGTGGTGAACCGCTCATCTTCTTTCTGGGCAATGAACGTATCAGCCACGATGTGGCAGCCAAATGGCGCGCCACCAGATGGTGGGGAGTGGATATAGGCGACCCTGAAATCGTTGTATGGGGTTCTCCCATTGAGTTGGGAACACAAGATAAAGTGCGCCAGATTCGGGATAGCCTGCTCCGCACAAAATTATTACCCGCTTTTGAAATGACCGAAGCCAAACTGGATAGTTTTGTTGATGAAATACGCTCCATGCGTCCTAAAATGCTTTTCGGCTATCCCTCTGCGTTAGCGCATATCGCCCAACACGCAGAATCCCGAGGCCTGCGCATGAATGACCTGGGTATCCGTGTTGCATTTGTAACCTCGGAGAAACTGTATGACCATCAACGGGAACACATTTCCCGCGTCTTCGGTTGCCGGGTGGCTAACGGCTATGGGGGGCGAGATGCCGGCTTTATCGCCCATGCTTGCCCTTCTGGTGGAATGCACATTACAGCAGAAGACATTATTGTAGAAATCGTGGATGATGCTGGCAACCTGCTTCCCCATGGTCAAGCCGGTGAAATTGTCACCACCCACCTGGCCACAAATGACTTCCCGTTTATCCGCTATCGCACAGGGGATGTAGGAATCCTGGATGACAAACCCTGCAGTTGTGGTCGAGGCCTGCCCTTGCTTAAGGAAATTCAGGGTAGAACAACCGATTTCATCGTCGCCCAGAATGGGACAGTGATGCATGGTCTGGCCCTGGTTTATATTCTTCGCGATTTGCCAGGCGTGTCTAAATTCAAGATCATTCAGGAAAATTTACTCCTGACCCGAATTCAGCTGGAAACGGATTCGCAATTTGATGAAACAGCTATCCCTCTTATCGTTGCAGGCTTTAAACAACGTCTGGGAGAAGCTGTGCAAATTGACATTGAACGGGTAACCGACATTCCTAAAGAGTCATCTGGTAAATACCGCTATGTTGTCAGTAACGTAAAGGCAGCTTTATTCTCACCAAATGATACCGATAAGGTTTTGACCCAATAATGAGAGATATTTTTGTTACTGCCGTCGTATTTTTTATATTACCTTTTGTACTGAAAAACCCCTACATCGGTATTTATCTTTGGTCATGGATGAGCTACATGAATCCGCATCGGCTTGCATGGGGATTTGCGTTCTACTTTCCATTTGCCTACATCATCGCACTGACTACCTTTTCGGGTATGTTGATGTCAAAAGAACCAAAAGTCATACCATGGACCAGAGAAACTAAATTACTGATTACACTCATATTATGGATGGTAGTCACGACCATTTTCTCATTACACCAGGAGCTTGCCTGGATACAAATGGAAAAGGTTGCCAAAATTCAGCTGATGGTTTTTGCCACGCTCATGCTAATAACAACGCGTGAACGGCTTCAAACTTTAGTATGGGTAATAGCCCTTTCATTAGCATTTTACGGAATCAAAGGGGGTATTTTTACTATCATCCACGGCGGGGTTTATCACGTCCGAGGGCCGCTGCAGACTTTTATTGGGGGCGACAATGAAATTGGTCTGGCGCTGATTATGACCATTCCTCTTCTGCGTTATTTGCAGCTCACCACTAAAAATAAATGGGTAAACATTGGATTATCCATTTCAATGATGTTATGTGCGCTTGCTGTTATCGGAAGTCAATCTCGAGGTGCTTTGCTTGGTGCCGTTGCCATGGGTGGATTCCTGTGGCTAAAAAGTCGTAACAAATTCTTTACAGGGCTGGTCATCGCTATTTCTGCTGTAATGGTGCTCGCCATCATGCCTCAGCAATGGTTTGACAGGATGAACACCATTAAAACATACGAACAGGACCAGTCTGCGCTAGGACGTATCAATGCCTGGCACATGGCGTTTAACCTGGCCAAAGATCGTCCGTTGGTTGGTGGCGGCTTTGAAACTTTCAAACCCGATACATTCAGAATGTATGCACCAGATCCAAGTAATGTTCACGATTCACACAGTATATATTTTGAAGTATTGGGTGAACATGGCTTTGTTGGACTTGCCTTATTTCTGGCGTTGGGTATTGCCACCTGGAAAACGGGCGGATGGATAATCAAAACGGTCAAACATGATGAGAGCAAGAAATGGGCGTCTGACCTGGCCGCCATGACGCAGGTTAGCATGGTCGGATTTGCTTCAGCTGGCACATTTCTGGGCTTGGCAAACTTTGATCTATATTATCACATTCTCTGTTTGATCATTCTCAGCAAATTTATTATCGAAAAAGAGCCCTCACAGCCGGTACAGGAGCGTTCAAAACCTGTTAATAAAATTCTCTATGCAAGTGCTGCATGGCGTAAACCTAAACAGCTTTAGTCTGATGATGCTGAAGCCATTGCTCCAACATCATCAACACCCAGATCATGACGCCAAAATAAGCCGCATGACCGGATCGATGCTGCTCTATTAGCCCATCAATATATTCTGGCCGGATGTAGCCTCGTTCGCGCAAAGACTTCAGGCTATCGTACGCCAGCTTTTGCAATGGCGGATAAGTTTGCATCCAGACACCAAAAGGCAAACCGAACCCCTGTTTGCTTTTAGTCAGCGTCTCTTTCGGAAGAAAGCCTTTAAGCGCTTCTTTGAAAAAATATCTTAGCTTCAACCCTTTTACTTTAAGAGCGGGAGGAAGCTGAGCGGCAAACATAACGATCTCTTCATCCAGTAGCGGATACTGTACCTCTACGCCAGCAAGCTGGCACATCCGGTTCACTTTACGCAAGTCATTGTCGGCCAGCGTGAATTTTAAATCCAGATGCAACATCCGGTTAGTAGACGCAGTGGCATCTGTACGGCCATATTCTGTTCGCAATAACTCGTCTGGAACCTGGCTGTTCACCTGTTCAAGAAACTCACTGGTGAAAATTTCATCAAGAGATGCACGGTGCAAAAAATTATAAGACTCCAGTCGATCTGGTAAAGGAACACGCGCCTGGGAAATGTAACTTTTCAATTTTCTTAACGGGGGAATATGTTCAATACCTGGCAACCCGAACATGATTGGTTCAAGCACGGAGTCTCTCAGCAATGCGGGCAACATGAAATAAGCTTCAAAAATCTTTTGCTTTGCATAGCGAGCATTTCCTCCAAATATTTCGTCCCCGCCGTCTCCGGCCAGCATGACCCGAATACCCTGCTCTTTGGCTCTTTTGGCGCAAAAATAAGTAGGGACTGCTGATGCATTCCCGAAAGGCTCATCATAGGCACGGGCAATCATCGGAATCGCATCCACCACATCCTGGGCGGTCACATAATATTCATGGGGATGGGTGCCAAAATGGCGGCTTGTAATGCGCGCAAATTCCATTTCGTCGTAACCATCCGCCTCAAACCCAATAGAAAATGTTTCTGCTGGCTTGTGGAGTGTTTCTGTTAATACACCGGCAACTGTCGAGCTGTCAGTACCACCACTTAAAAAAGCGCCTGCTTTTTCGTCAATGACTGCTTTTTTTACAGCCTTATTAAGCAATGATTTCAGTCTCTCTTTACGTTCAGAAATGAGGCTACGACCCGAATCAGCATATTTAAGATGCCAGTAAAAATCCGTCTCAATCTTTCCATTCTGGAAAAAAGCATATTGACCAGGGAGCAACTTAAATACCTGTTTATAAATACTGCCTGGGGAAGGAACCATATGAAAAAACAGATAGTTAAACACCGCCTGAGGGTCAATTTCGTTACTGATCTCAGGATGTGCCACAACACCATCTGTGCTTGTTGCAAAAACAAAATTTTCACGTTGCAATGAATAACACAGGGGATAAATACCAAGCCGATCGATGGCTATCAGTACCCGATCAGCTTGCTCGTCCATGATGGCAACACAAAAAGCACCATGCATCTCTTCCAGAAAAGCCTTACTTGAGGTCGAAAATGCATTAGCAACAGCGGCGGCTGGCGAAGTCTCAAGGGAAAGCCTATTTAACGCCTCACTTTTCCAATGAACATTGCCTACCACCACCACTTTTAGTGAATCAATTTCATAGCAACTGGCCTGCCCCATTTCAGACCAGCCTGCCATGCCATCCCGTGCACCATAAAGCGCCTGTACAGAATCTTTTAGCTCACCCGACATGGAAACAACCAATGAATTGGTGATTTTCCTTGTATCAGGAATCGCTTCCTTAGTCCCGATCCAACCACACATTCCCTTCATGCAAACTCCCAGCTGCTTATACTTTTGTCATCATATTACCTTATAATGTAACAATATGATTATTTCCTCCAAAGGCATCCATTGAGTGAATTCTGGTTAAAAGTTGATAAAACACTGCGATATCATGGAAGGCAGATTCTTCGTGCAACGCGTAATGCCTGGTGGAACGTTCATCAAAAACAATCAGTTAACCCCGTTTTTGTAATAGGCTGCAGCCGTGCCGGTACCACACTTGTTTATAAAACCTTATCTGAATCAAAAGAGCTGGGCACGTTGCAAAGAGAAACCCATGACTTCTGGGTGGACTTGCATCCCTTAGCGGATAAAAACTGGGATACCCATGGGTTAAACTCGCAAGATGCCAACACAAAAGACCGTGACGAGGTAAGCCGCTACTTTTACACTTTCACCGGGAAAACACGGTTTATAGACAAAAACAACCAAAATGGATTGTGCATACCGTTTTTGCATGCTTTGTTTCCCAAGGCCCATTTCATTTTTGTCAAACGCAGTCCCGGTGACAATATTAATTCGCTCATTGAAGGTTGGGGAAAGCCTGAAGAATTCGCAACTTGGTCTCGGGAATTAAAAGAAAAAGTTACCGTAGAAAATGGTCGTTATACCCAATGGTGTTTTTTTCTTTCCGATGGCTGGCGCAACTATCTCAACAAATCCATTGAAGAAGTCTGTGCTTTCCAATACTGCGCCATTAACAATGAAATTCTTGCGGCAAAAAAACAGATTCCTTCCCATCTGTGGAGCGAGGTATTTTACGAGGATCTGGTACGCAACCCCGTATCAGGGTTTCGACAAGCCTTCGAACAATGTGGCCTGGCGTTTACGCAGGATATCGAACAACATTGCGCCCATGTATTATCCACTCCGTATAACGCTTTTTCCGAAATACGGCTGGATAAATGGAAAGACGGACGCAACCGAGAAAAAATCGAACGAATAATGCACTCTGTTGCTCCTACAGCGCAATCCATGGGATACCCAGCCGAATGATACCTGCAGTATGAGAATCTGGCCAGGTTTTGGCGCAGGCGTGGGTGTCGGGCTCATTTTGCTCGGCCTCGTCAACGCCGCTTTATTCAATGACTGGATTATTCAACGATATGGCGCAGTGTTTGCCGTTGGCCGGGCAATGGACAAGCAGTTGTTTACAGAAAAAACCTGCCCCCAGATCCTGATCATGGGGAATAGTCGAGTAGACAATGGTGTAGACCCACGCGCCATGCAAAGTGAATGGGGAACAACCCGCGAAACCTTTAATCTGGGAATTCCCGGAACCAACGCCCGGATAGGTTATGGCATGCTGACGCGTCTAGAGCAGGCAGGATGCCTCGCAAAAGGAAAACTTCAATTAGTCGTCATTGGCCTGGACGAAAGTTATTTGCAAAATGATGACTCTCTCGGCTATGCGACATTTTTCGCGGACAGCGAAGCGTTGCTGGATGAAGGCGCAATAAAAACCTGGCTAGGCACCTGGTTAAAATTATGGGCATACACGGACAACCTTCGACAACTGCGCGAACCTGATAAAGCTTTACGCTTTGTAGAAGCCACCATCAAGCCGCTTGAGCCAGTGGGTGGTGCAGCATGGCGTCATCTTGGGTATCGAGCAGGGTTTGGCGCAACAAACCAGAATGAAGCTCAAGCCCAGCAACAAGAAGAGGGGGCCGACATCCCTCCAACACCTGTCGTTCAGGACTATTTATTCAAAATAACCAAAATACTGCAGCAGCACAACATTTCCGTTGCTGTTTCGTTTCCCCCTTTGCTGAATCGAAGCAGTGCTTATGCAGACCCTGCTCGTGCAAATGGCGCCTATTTTCCCTTGTCAGCGCGCCTGAAAGAAAACGGTGTGTATGTCATCAGCCAACCCGACCCAGTTCCACGCCAACGCGCGTATTTCTTTAATGCCGGGCATCTGAGTGACAAAGGAGCACAGATTTACAGTCGCTGGCTTGCAAAGGAACTTGAAGCAAAATGGAACTGGTTGAGTGTCGAGGGACAGCCCAAGTGATTTTCAGCAGTTTCAACTTCTTTATCTTTTTCGCAGCTTTTTTTGCACTATATGCAGCTGCAACAAGCTATCGGCAACGTGCTGCCATACTGCTTCTGGCGAGTATTATATTTTACGCATCATGGAAACCGGCTTACCTGGTTCTTCTGTTTACGTCCCTGGGGATTAACTATCTCATTTATTCAGCACTTTTCCGATCGCGCAAGTTAAGCACATTAGTATTAGGTCTGGCACTCAACCTGACATTATTGGGCGCCATGAAATACCTCGTGCTTATGGTAGAAACATGGTTTGCAGGATTAGCATTTTTAAATGGCACTACACCTCAACATGCGCCGGACTGGATTCATTGGGCACTCCCTTTAGGCATCAGTTTTTATACGTTTCATATGCTGTCTGTCATGATCGATGTATACCGGGGTGACTGGACGCGCCACATACGTTTCCGAATCTGGGTTCTCTATGTTACTTTTTTCCCGCACATGATTGCAGGGCCCATTCTTAGAGCATCCGAGCTGGTCGACCAGCTGGAAAGTTTAAAGCCTCTCAGGGCAGAAGATGTCCGACTCGGCGCGCTGATATTTCTGGGTGGCCTCATTAAAAAAGTACTCTTCGCAGATAATCTGGCGGATCTTACGGATTTTCTTTTCGCACACCCTGATCAGTTAGGATTTGTAACCGCTTGGGCAGCATCCATTGCCTTTGGGCTACAAATTTATTTCGATTTTTCAGGCTACAGTGAAATGGCTATTGGTATGGCCTGTGCAATGGGAATTATATTGCCGCGCAATTTCTTATACCCCTACATCAGCCGCAACCCGCAGGAATTCTGGCGTCGATGGCACATGACACTGTCCCGCTGGCTTCGTGACTACCTTTATATATCCCTGGGGGGGTCACGTTGCAGTCCGATAAGAACCCATGCAAACATTCTGATTACCATGCTGCTTGGCGGGTTGTGGCACGGCGCAAACTGGACTTTTGTTTTCTGGGGATTTCTGCACGGAATGTATCTTGTTGGACATCGCTTGCTAATCAAGTTTTATGAATACCTTCATTTACCGAACAGTCCAATATGGTCGAAAGCGCTTTCCCTTGCAGGCTGGCCAGTTACCATGGCACTTGTCAGTTTCACCTGGGTCTTTTTCCGCGCGCCCGGATTTACAGAGGCATGGACAATCAGTGCGGCAATGCTGGGCATAGGCGTCACTTCAGTGGCGGAACCCGTGCTGCGTACTTTCGTATGGATCGGGCTTGGCTTAGCCACCTTGGCTGCACTCATAGAGCCATTTCTGGTTCAACTTCTTGAACGAAGCTACACCCGTTGGTGGAGCACGCCTTGGCCGATTAGAAGCCTGGCCTATTTTGGGATTGCCATGTTGTTGATTATGTTTGGGGGCTCTACCCAGAAATTCATTTATTTCGATTTTTAATGATTATCTTGGTTATTGCTGCAATGGGTTTTCGGGTCACACCCCTTAAGCTGGCCCAGTTTATGCTAGTATTAAACAGCTCTTTGATAATCGGAAGTTCATTTCAAAAGGATAGCAGGCCGGGTAAGAGCGTTATCAACCCGGCAATAAAAAATGGGGACTATAACCATTCTAATCATTGTTGCATGGTTTACCGGTATCGGATTGCTGCTCGGAATAATTTACCGAAAGGGGCTTATCGCACTGTGGCGAGAGCCTGTTTTGCGCCATCCCGTGCTTATTTTTGAAAGTGACGACTGGGGTGCCGGACCTCTCCAGCAGGCCGATGCATTAAATGCGCTACACGCCGTCCTTTCACGCTTTAAAGACTGCCGGGGGCACCATCCCGTTATGACCTTAGGTCTGGTGTTATCTATCCCAGATACCCAGCGTATAAACAAGTCCGTACCTCTGGCCTACCATGAATTGGTACTGAGCGAACCCGTATTCATCCCCATTTTGAATGCGATCAAACAAGGCATGGAGTCCGGCACATTTTCGGCTCAACTCCATGGCATGGCCCATTATTGGCCACCAGCATTAATCGCGTCTGCCGAACACAACGTTGAAATTCGAAACTGGTTGAGCCATCAAGAATATGCTTCCACAGAAACGTTACCCGATCATTTGCAAAGCCGCTGGACGGACGGATCTGTGCTGCCAACTCAACCTATCGATGACGCTGCGATTGAACGAGCCATCACCGAAGAAGTAAAGGTGTTCCAAGACATTCTGGGGGTTGCACCGGTGGTAGCCGTCCCGCCCACATTTGTATGGAATGACACTGTTGAACGAATCTGGTCAAAATTAGGGGTGCAAACCGTCATTACACCTGGCACGCGTTATGAATTCCGAGATGCGCAAGGTAAACTGAGCCCAACCGGGATAAAAATTCTGAACGGAGAGCGCAGCGCCAAAACCCTCTACCTGGTTCGTGACGAATATTTCGAACCGGCACGCGGCCACCGCGCTGCTGACACCTTGATGAAAATGGTTAAAAAGTCCGCCCTTGGACGACCCACTTTACTTGAAACCCATCGTTTCAACTTTATCAATGACAAGAACACCTGCAACAATGCACTGAAAGAATTAGAAATATTACTTAAAGCAGTCCTGCAGCGTTTTCCTGATGTGCGCTTTATTTCCACAGCCACCTTAAGCGCTCAGATAGCCGCACATCAAGGCAGCTTGATTAATACTTCATTCTTGCATCAGTTAAATGCCTGGCTGCTGAGGATCAAGGAGATTTCCGGGTTCTGGAAACTGGCGCGAATTAGTGGGTTTGCGCTTCCATTATGGTTGATTTCCCTGGCAGTAAGTCAAAGCAAACATAATGCCTCACACTCAGCAATGAACACACCATGAGTAACCCGACATTTTCCGTGATCATCCCAGCATATAATGCCGCAAAAACGATTAAGCGCGCGATCAAATCGGTATTAAACCAATCCTACCCCGCCAGTGAAATTATCATCGTAGATGATGGCTCCACCGATGCTTTGCAAGAAGCAATCACTGAGTTTACCGGCCAGATAAAGTATATTCGCCAGACCAATCAGGGTGTGTCTGCAGCGCGCAACGCGGGTGCCAAGGCAGCCACTAGCCAATGGCTTGCATTTCTGGATGCCGACGACTGGTATTTACCTGACCGTTTAAAGCATCATAGTGAATGGATTTCTCGCGATCCAACGTTGGATTTCCTTACAGGCGATTACGAATATCGTGACGAAAATGAAAACTTACTGGGGCGCTCTATGGAGGGCAAAGCTTCCGGCAGAATGATGCTTAAAAAAGCTGCAGGCAAGCGCGAAGTAATTATGGAAGAATCAGAGTTCGAAGAGTTTGTAGCTGACCATTTTGGTGACACCCATACTTTAAGCCTTCCGCGCGCTACATTTCTGGAACTGGGAGGCTACCCTCTGGGCTTCAAAGTATGTGAAGACGTCCATCTGCTGACTCGTCTGGTCGCGCGAAGCCATCATGCGGGGGTGATCTGCGAGCCGATGGCGGTATACAGCATTCACGGTACCAGTGCCACACGGGCCGACCCGGTGCGCGCGCAATTCGAGAATGTACGCACACTGATTGCACTCGGCAAAAGTGCAGAGCAGCTACCGCCTGCGGTTCGGCGCGGTTACGCAACCCGACTGCGTCAAGCCAGACTCAATCTTGCTTATTCGCTCACAAAATCAGGTCGAAGAATGGAGGCCATGCGCGCAGTATTGCCTTCACTGATTGAATCGCCAGGCGTTGCCAGCTTCCGCAATATTTTATCCTTGATAAAGAACTGAACATGCCTCGTTACCTGGTACTTACCGAATTATTCCTGCCCACCAAAGGGGGTACAGCCGTCTGGTTTGCAGAAGTGTACCGCCGTCTTTCAGGCAAAGAAACCCATATTGTCACGGCCGACGTACCTGGCGCTTCCGAAGTGGATACCAACCATCCCAATAGCATCCACCGTATCAATATGCGACGTGTGGCCTGGTTGCGCCCGGAATCCCTAAGCATGTACGTAAATCTGTTTTTTAAATCCTTGTATTTGGCAGCAACCCGACGTTTTGATGCGGTTCATGCCGGGCGCGCACTGCCGGAAGGCTTATGCGCATGGGCTGTGGCACGCCTGACCTTCCATCCGGTGGTGATTTACGCCCATGGAGAAGAACTCACCACCTGGGGCCACGGCGGCAAATATAAAGCCATGCGTTTTGCCCTGCGACACGCCGATCATGTGATAGCCAACAGCCAATTCACTCGTGATGAACTCATCAAGATGGATGTTGATCCCATGCATATCACGCTGATTTCTCCGGGCGTTGATATTGAACGCTTTCGCCCTGGCTTGCCCTGTGATGACTTGCGCCAGTCTGTCGGCGTAGCGCCAGAGGGGAAATTGGTTTTGTCGGTAGGGCGGCTATCACGGCGAAAGGGCTTCGACCAGGTGATCAAAGCACTCCCCGAACTCATCAAAGCCGGCATCAATGTTCAGTATGCGCTGATTGGTATAGGCGAAGATCAGGAGTATTTGCTTGATCTCGCGCGTGTACACGGTGTGGCAGATCGCGTACACTTGCTGGGTCATGTCAATGCCATCGACTTACCTCGTTGGTATAATGCCTGCAATGCATTTGCCATGCCGAACCGGGAAATCAATGGTGACACAGAAGGTTTTGGCATGGTGTTCATTGAGGCAGCTGCATGTGGAAAACCATCAGTCGCGGGAGATGCCGGGGGAGCCAAACAAGCCGTACAAGATGGCGTAACCGGAATAGTCGTGGACGGACAATCATGCACTGCAGTCATTGATGCGCTTTCGCAATTATTAAGTGATGCAAATGTTGCCGCAAAAATGGGTAGTGCGGGCTATGAAAGAGCTGTAAATGATTTTTCCTGGGACAGGGTGGCGGAGCAAACACGTTTGTTGTCAATTATAAATTGAAGTACTGATCAGAGACATTACTATGCTCCCCTCCTATATTGTGTTTGCAAGTACATCAGGCCGCTGTGGCCTTAGCGTTCACACTATAGATTGGGTACGTGCATTGGCAGAGGCAGGACACCCCGTTACATTAATAGTTTGTGCAAAAGACTACTTTACTCCCTACTTAAATGACACTCCAGTTCGTATCATTCAATTACCTCTGCCTGAAAATATGCCATTTTACAAAACATTCCGTTTCTGGTCCAAGGCATTAAAACCCTATCCGGCGCAGCGTGCAGTATACCCACGTGGTGTTGGAGGTTCTTCTTCGCTTTCCATCTTGGCTGCACTACGCTTTCGCTACCCACGGCTTTACACTATCGAACATGCCATGGCTAACCTGCCCCAGATTGCCTGGGGCAAGCCAGAACCTCGACATACCCCGGTTCGCACTATCAGAAATGTCGTAGCTTCTCGACTGGTGAGCCGCTCCATCGCCGTTTCAGAGTGCACCAGACAATCTGTAATACAACACTATGATTTTCCCGCTAATAGAATCGTGACACGTCATAACTGGGTAGATGTTAAGCGTTTCCAGCCCGCCCTAGCGGCTCGCACCCAACTACGATCAGGTATTGGCGTTGAAGAGCATGACTTCCTGATTGGTTTTGTAGGGCGATTAGTGATTGAGAAACGAGTAGATGCAATCCTACAGGGTTTTGCTGCATTCGTTTCCACATCACCTAGGAAAGCTCACTTGGTCCTAGTTGGCGACGGCATGTTAAAAGTATTGCGCGCCCTTGCCACAAAATTGGGTGTGGCTGACAAGGTACACTTCGTCGGCATGGTTAACGATACCGCACCTTGGATGAGCGCTGTCGATACTCTCATTCTGGCCAGCAACTCCGAGGCATTCGCACTAGTGGGCTTGGAAGCCATGGCAAGTGGGGCAATTCTGCTAGCTCAGCCGGTGGGTGGATTGCTGGAATATGTCGAACATGGAAAGAATGGCTACCTCGCTAATCTAAACACACCTGAACAGTTTGCTGCTTGGTGGACTACAATCAGCAAACTGCAGCCCGAGGAGCGTGAGCTGCTGCAAAAAAATGCACTACGGACAGCCGTTATATTTCGCCCTGCAGTCAAGCTAGCTGCTTTCTTAGAAGCTCTGGATGCACCTGTAGCAGCAAATTTCTTAAGAGAAAAAGAGGCAAAATCTTAATAGAAAAATTCATGTTTTAATTTTTTAAATTAAAACCAGTATGGTCTGGTGATGACTGGACATATATTATTAAAAAAATCATGGAGAAAATATATGGAGTTATTTTATAGATGTGGGAAGAGAGTCCAATGAAAACCTTGGTCTTCCGTATTATTAGCGCATATCTGCGCCATACCCCTTTTGAGAAAGGGCGATGGTCTCTAATGGTAATTTCGAAGAAGCTTGTTAAAGATACTCGCTTGTCTAACCCAGAAGTATCAATCACAACGAGGGCCGGATTTCCGATGCACGTGAATATCAATGATTATGTTGGCAGGGAACTATATATTTGGGGGGAATATGAGACGGGCGTCTCCAGAACGCTTCGCAGAATTCTCGCCGAAGGGGATGGTTTCGTGGATATTGGCGCCAATATTGGATATTACACAGTCATGGCGAGTAAATACGTCGGTCCGTCAGGAAAAGTAATAGCGTTTGAGCCCGCAACAGTGACTAGAGAAAGGCTAAAAGCCAACATACAGCTTGCTTCTGCTGAAAATGTAGAGATATTTGATTTTGCTCTTTCAGATGACGAAGGTGAGGCTGAATTTTTCCTTGGGCCCGAAGATAACTCAGGAATGGCGTCCTTGCGGTTTCAAGGGAGTGGGATCAATAAAGCTAAAGTAATGCTACGAAAATTTGACAACCTCAACATCAACATGCCCAATGTTCGAATGATCAAGCTTGATGTAGAAGGAGTAGAATTAAAAGTACTATACGGCATGCGTAAATTTCTTGAATCCTACAAACCCCATATTATAGTAGAAATCACCGAATCTTTCTTGTCCCAGTTTAGGCACACACCCGCTGAATTAATTTCATTTCTTGAGGACTTGGGTTATGTGAAAAAATATGAAATCACAGACAATGGCCTTATTCCTCTCGGTAAAAAATTGCCCAGGCAGTTCAATGGATTTTTCACAACTAATGCTAAGAGCTTAGGAAATTGGGCTTTGAAACCTTAATACATATACTATTATTGTTGCGTAAAATAAATGATTATCTCAATGCGATTTCGACTTTTTGAGAAATTGCAGCGCTCATGCTTCAGAAGAAAGGCAAGTCCCATATGAAACTGATATCTAAATATTGTCATTTGAAATTGCAGCAGATTGTTAAGCTCTCTGCAATTACTCTCCAGCGCTTCATATTATTGACTTTGATGGTAATCGCAATTGGCTATACTATTTCGGCAACTGCCGAAGGTTTTCTCCCGGATAAACGGGAAATTTTAATGATGCCCCAACTTTGCCAATGGATGTATGGCGCACGAGCAGGTCTGGATCCTTCAGCCGTTCCACAAAGCCACACCATGGACACAACGGGATGTACGCGTTATCACTATTACTGCGACGCACATACTGACCTGGTTCGTGCTGAAAAAAATGCTTATACCAACCCAGGTTTAGCAAAAGAAAAATTAAATAGAGCCCTGAATACACTCAAAGGCCAAATAGAATTTCATGATGGCGAAGGCAGTTGCTCAAAATACCTGCGCGCGGATATCAGATACACATATGGAAAAGCACTTGAGCGATACGCCAGACTCACCAAATCTTCTAATTATTACGCAGAAGCCATCAGCCCCTTACTTCAAGCAATTCAGCTAACACCCGAAGACTTCAGAGCGTACCAAGTATTGGGCGATGTTTATACCGCACTGAACAAACGTAAAGAGGCTCAAGAAATCCTTTACAATGGCCTTGAAATCAACCCGGATTCAAAAGCCTTATTAAGACGATATAAAGCAGTTGGCGGCCAACGCCCCATCCCTGAAAAAAAATCCGATATACCACCCGAAACTGTGAATACGGAAAAACCGGGAAAACCGGATACGACAGAAGAACCTGCAAAGACACAAGATACGCCTGCTAAACCCAGCGAACCCCTCAGTGTATCCAAAGATGCTTCAACGAGTGGCACTGGAGTTCAGGGCGCAGAAAGCAAAAATCCCCAGGACAACTCGCAATCATCCCCATATTGCCGGTTTTGCCCCGATCTTGGTAGTGACCAAAATACGGATACAACTACCAGCCCGGTTGACAGTGTGAATGCGGAAACAAATAAACCTGCCTGCAGATTTTGCCCTTAAACTCACTAATTGTTATTGCTTAACCGCAAGCAATAACAATTAAATATGATTTATTGTCTTTAATCTAAAAAGCTGAAAGCTATGGCCTTGGATATTTAGAGCGGTCATATCCCCATTATTTTTCAGCCATGTGTACAAACCGCTAGAAGCCAAATCCTTAGCTACATCCAACTCTAGAAGAAAATAGATAGCACCTTTAGGCCTGTTATTTTCTTGACTGATAAGCCGAAAGATTTGATCGGGGGTCGTGATGCTAGGGTGGATAGTACGACGTGAGTAATATGGGAGTATCTTACTATAAGGATTTGTTAGATATTTACTAATGGGCGCCAAGTTAGTTAGTATCTGATCGCCGATAGCAGTTGATCTCCGAATGTAATGGCCTAGTTCCGGAATGAAGTCGGGCTTCTCAAGACGATCCTCTCGCTGAATGCGAGTTTGTATGTTACCGAGTTGCCAAACATTAAAGAGCATAGAAATCAATACTGGGAGAATGACTGCAACAGTTATTCCTGCTTTTGTTGCCTGCTCATGTGAAGGTCTATCGTTATCTGCCAAACTGAGAATACTATTAATAGCTTCAGCGCTAAGAATTGCCAACGGAACTGTCATCAGATGCATCCACCACTGATGAAAATAAAGGCTGCGCCAGAAGATCACTAAGATACCAAATGCAACAACCGATAAAATAATCACTATTCCGCTCATTTCCTTGTTTCTCCGAATAAACACTATGCCAATGAGCGCGAGCAATGCGGAAATAATACCGAAATCGGTGTTGAAATTTTGAACAATCCTAAAAAAATATTCTTTTGGAGAAAAAGTAATTTTGGCCTCAATAATCGTCTTAGCAATTTCACTGTTTGCGGAAATAAATCCCGTATAAGCCAACCCTTGATGTAACAAACCCAATAATGACTCCTTGTCGACATAATAAATGCTGATTAAAAATAAAATAAGGGTCACTGTTGGCACAAAAATCAACCCTGAGAGTAACGTCCAGTCCATCCGTTGATCTTTTCGCATCAGTAAATAATGGGTAAGAATCGCAGGGGGTAAAAAATAGGCCGCCCAATCGCTCGCGGCACCAGCTGCGACCGCACAAAATAGCAAAAACATTGTTCCCAGGCTAGGTCTATCCCTATATTTTAGGTAAAGCCATACAGCTAGTATGACAAAAAATAAAGTTAAGGCTTCATATCCAGGCTTGCGTCCAAATAATATAGTTGATGGGTAAGTCATGAAAAAGAACACACTCATGATACCCACACGGGTATTTGCTGCTTTTTTGACAAGGGCAAATAACACAATGGCGGTTGCCAGAGTGGCAAGCACAGATACTAAGCGAGCAAAAATCTCTGCCTCACCAAAGAGAGAGAAACTTGTCATTACTAGAAGCGGGAAGAGTGGGGGGTGGTGAAGATAATAGGTTCCACCAGGATGAGAAATCTCCTCGAAAGTGATCAACTGGCCAAAATTTAAATCGAATACACCAAATTGCAGATAATTGTGCGCGATTGAACTAAATAAAGCACCATCAGAACCATCAAGACCAATCCATGGCTGAGCGATACCTTGAAAAAAAAGAAAAAAGCCCATTGTTATACCAACAATGGGAAGCATATCAGCAAGTCTTTTCCATACTTTCTGAGTTTGTTTTAAAGCGGAGCTATTCTGTTTCATTTGTTGAACTTTCGTTAATCAAAATAGTGTGTGCACGCAATGATTTCTTCTTTCAAAAAGAGTCCTACCCTACTAAAATGAGTCGTCGCTCCGCGCGCGCAACTGAAGGGTTCTAAAAACCCAAGTGTTCCGGCGGAAGAATTCAGCTTGAAGGTGGATGCAACACGAGCCATCAACTCAGTCAGCCACTTGGTGCGCAATTTCTGTGGGGCCTGCAGTTGAACCTCAGGTGGTTTGCGCGAAAACAAACCGTTTATAAGATACAAAGCTAAAAAACATCAAAACAAAAGTAGAAAGCCCAACCGCAAGAACAGGCCTCATGCTGGAAAGCACCAGTACAGAATACAGTGCAAAATTGAGGCCTGCGGATAAGAACGCTACAGCCACATAGCGCATAGCCTCAGCGTGACTTTTAGGGGCATTAACGCGAAATGTCAGCTGCCGATTTAACAACCACGTGACAGCGACTGCAGAAGCGATGGCCGGAAAACGTGCCAAAATAGGGGAAATCCCATAATATACAAGTAAGAACACGATCCCTGCATCCACTGCAAAGCCAATGCTGCCCACGGCAATAAACCTAAAAAACTGTTGCATCAATGCTTTTCTCTTGGTCGGAGCTGAGCCAAATTAAGGTAGTGCAGTCGCTTGTTTTCAAGTCGTCCCCTTGCCACACTGTCCAAGATCAAGCCTGATACTAGCGCAATAGCGGCCATTAGCATCAAGCCGGTGGCAAGAATCGCTGTTGGGAAACGTGGAACTAAGCCGGTGTTCATATAAACCTCCAAAAGCGGGTAACCCAGCATTATGGAGATGAACGCTAGCGTAACGGCAATCGTTCCGAAAAATTGGGTGGGTTGGATTTCCTTAAAGAATAGAAACATAGTCCAAAGTATCCGGAAGGCATCCCTGAAAGTTCTAAGCTTGCTTACCGAACCATCTTCCCGCGCACCATATTCGGTCTGAAGTTCAGCAATTGGCATGCGAATCTGGCTCGCATGTGCTGATAATTCCGTTTCAATCTCAAATCCACTTGAAATTGCGGGAAAGCTTTTCACGAAACGTCTGGAAAAAACACGATATCCCGAAAAAATATCTGAAAACATAGGACCGAACAATCTGCGATATATGCCGTTGAAGAGACTGTTGCCAAATCCGTGGCCAATTCGGTGGGCATTGGAATATACATTGCGGCGCGTACCTACCACCATGTCAAGTCGATCGGCGATTAGCAGACGCACCATTTCTGGTGCTACGCTTGGGTCGTAGGTGGAGTCACCATCGACCATAATGTACACATCAGCTTCGATTTCGGCAAACATACGTCGCACTACATTTCCCTTTCCAGGCCAAGGCTCTCGACGGATAAAAGCACCAGCCGCCATTGCTCGGACACTTGTATCATCAGTCGAACAATTATCGTAGACAAAAATTTGCGCAGCGGGCAACTCCTGACGAAATCTGCCTATAACGCGTTCAATCGTAAGAGCTTCGTTGTAACAAGGAATCAGTATGGCAATTTGTACTTTGGAAATGAAAATGTTCATTTCTGATGCAGAGCTAGGAGCCAACCTAACAATATCAGAGCAACTAGGATCGATTTGTGCTTCGGCCCTTGCGAGGAACATTTCGGGTGTATTCATGACTATTAAAATTGATTGGCTATGTAAATACAGAACCTAAACACGCTCAAAGTAATACTAAAATTCATATGGTTAAAGTCCATCACGGAAGGTTCCCTCAAAGCAAACTGTAACCAGATCGCATTTTTACATTCTAGTCATACCGGATAAATCTCATGAATGCATTTCAATATAGTCCACGTTCAAAGTTTTAACAGGCCCATTTACATATAATTTTTACAGGATTTTTAGTTCAACTTTTTCTGATGTTTAATCGCGTCACTCACACCTGATTATCAAAAAATCAGAGATGATTCCATCAGCTTTAATGTAACGACGTAAGGTCACATAAACTAAATATTATAATAATGCTTTTATTTACAGCTAGATGCCGGTTTCATTGAAGGCTGCCAAATCCAGATCCAGATTTTCTCCTCTAACCAGACTTGCCAGAGAAACGCCATCCATAACAATGGGACTTTTAAGGCCAGCCAGCTCCAGCAGCGTTGGTGCGATATCCACACTACGCACAGTTTGTTGCTGTACGCCGCTACCCTGGGTTCGCGGGTCACGAATAATCAGTGGTATACGGGCCGAAAAATCACCTACAGCGCTATTACCTTGCCCCCAGGTTTCATGTTCGAAGAATTCCATGCCATGATCACTGTATACCACCACAATCGTATTTTCAGCGAGCCCGCACACTTCCAGGTGGTCGAGAATTCGCCCCGCTTCATCATCAAAACTTTGCACACAACCGTCATAAAGATCGATTATTTGGTCGAGATCAAACTCTTTTCTGCCATCGCCCTGGCGAGCTATCCTTAGGATAATAAGAATTCGGCAAGATCACATGTGGCTTACCATAGCTTCTCGCTACCTCAAAACCGCTAAAATTTACACTTAACCATCTTTGGAAATGTTTAACAGAAAAATATCCCTATAAATTATCTAGCTATACTATATGGAACAAAATTTGTTTATACATTCTAGTCTTAACTTACATATGGTTGATTACCCAACAACCATTATTTAATTTTCTCAATTATTAATAGGGGTCAATATCATGAGTTCAATATTTACACTTCTAAATGATTTTTTATTTCGTTGGGCCATGCAATTAACCCTTAGTGTTGTCATTTTTGTGGCCCACGTTAGCATCTCAATAGCAGGTCCGATAACTCCTGTCTTAGAAAACACGCTTCCAGCATTTTTATCCTTTGACACCGCAATTGGGGTGTTAGGATACAAGTATGGTGTAGATCCATCGTATCCGTCACTAACTGCAGTGGGTAACATCGATGAAAGTGGTTTCGTTTGGACGGTTTCCGGATCAAATTACAATGGATTAAGCTTATTTTTGTCCGCATCAGGAGCATACGATTCGACCAACCATTCAACGAGTTGGGTGGGAACTGGGAGCTATGACGGGCAATCATGGACGATGGAAGGTATTTCCCAGTGGATTTCATCCACCGATTTTCAAGTTAGTGACAGCTTATCAATTGGGGGAACACTAATAACTTATACCTCCGACACTGTGGGCAACCCATCTTGGGATTCAGGAACCTTCACAGACCCAACTTCCAAGATAACATATAAGGAAATTTCGAGCAGTCACTGGTACAATCCCTTTTCGTGGTGGACCGTTGACGGTTTAGACGTGGAAATCACGACGGATGGGAAGATCGCTAACGATACATATACGGTAACAAAAGGGGGAACAACAGTGGGGGGCGGAGGGATCAAAGTTGGCCCCGTTGCTGCTGGAGGCGGCTTCATAACATTTAACGGAGGAACCTATAGTAAAGTAGTTCAAATCACCCCTATACTCGAGCCCAGTAGTAGTATCCTCCTGCTCGTAGGCTTGATAAGCTTGTTTGGTCAAATATCACGCTGGAAACAGATTAAATAGTTACACAATCGATGCATGTTAAATCCTATTCATAGCTGTGCTTGATATCAACCAATCAGAATATTGATTGGTTGAATTTTCTAAAATAAGGTTGCAGGGACATTTTCACAATAACCAAACTTTTATCTAGCGCTTAATAAGCTAACCTTCTGCCTCTGGCTCCGAGATACTTGCCCCTCATTTTCCCCTTTCATCCATTCTGACAACCGAAGCATGAGAGACTCACATATTTCTGGAAACTGTTTTGACACGTCTCGCAAGCATCCCGGATCATTTTCCAAATCAAATAAGCGCAACAAAACCCTGGACTCAAGTGGCTGATAGACTAATTTCCAGGGTCCTAGTCGAACCATCCTGTCTTTAGCTTCAAACACTATGTCATGGTATTCGGGTTTGATTGCCAAGGTGCCGCTGCTTTTATCTGGTACTTCCAGTAGCTCCAATAAATTGGGATAACGCAAATGATCTTCCGGCATGCCCGGCAAATCAGTTAGCCAGATGCCGGTTTCATTGAAGGCTGCCAAATCCAGATCCAGATTTTCTCCTCTAACCAGACTTGCCAGAGAAATGCCATCCATAACAATGGGACTTTTAAGGCCAGCCAGCTCCAGCAGCGTTGGTGCGATATCCACACTACGCACAGTTTGTTGCTGTACGCCGCTACCCTGGGTTCGCGGGTCACGAATAATCAGTGGTATACGGGCCGAAAAATCACCTACCGCGCTATTGCCTTGACCCCAGGTTTCATGCTCAAAGAATTCCATACCATGGTCGCTGTATACCACCACAATCGTATTTTCAGCGAGCCCGCACGCTTCCAGGTGGTCAAGAATTCGCCCCGCTTCATCATCAAAACTTTGAACACAACCATCATAAAGATCAATTATTTGGTCGAGGTCAAACTCTTTTCTGCCATCGCCCTGGCGACGAATAATTTCCTGCGGGTCCGTTAGCCGCGCCATGACGAATTTTGATTCGCCGGAATATTTAGGGTCTGAGAAGCGTGCATAGTAAGGGAATTCAGAGCCGAAGGGGGGATGTGTGGCTGACAAAAACACATTGAGCAAGAACGGCTGATCTGTCCCGGCCAGACTAGACAACCGGGCACGAGCATCACGACCTGCTTGTGTGGTTAGTGGCACACCCGCTAAATAATACTGTTCCGGTAAAAAATATTTACCAAAACGATTGTGGGTGAAAAGTGACAAAAACAGTCTTAAATCCTTTGGACCCTGACGTATCAGATATTTGATGTTCCATTGGTCTTCTGGCGCATCAACTTTCTGAAATCCTAACGAAAACTTACCCAGATCAGCACCACACCAATCACTGACGGCAACGGTGGCATAGCCTGCATCTGCTAGAATTTGTGGAAGACAAGGCACTGACAAACGGGTTTCAGCGTCTGCTACAAAATTGTCTCTGATACCATGCCGGTGGGGCCAGGTGCCCGAAAACAGGGATATTAAACTGGGTGCGGTACGTGCGCAAGGAACGTAGCATTGCGTGAATTGCGTCGCACTTTTGGCCATTTGATCTAACTTGGGTGTCAATTGGCGACGATATCCAGCAACCCCCAGGCGATCAGCCCGAAGCGTATCCGAACCCAACATCAGGATATTGGGTCGCGTATCACTGCGCTTCGATTTGACTGGTGTGGGTGTAGTTGCAGCATTTGCCCACCCAGCCAGTCCAACCAAAGCGGCAAAGCCTCCCCATAGTGCGGTTAGTGGTGCGAGCGCTCCCATCTGGGCAAGCCGTAAACTGGCAAATCCAAACAGTAAAAAAACCAAGAAAGCGATGGATCCGCCAAACAGGTGTAACCGTGAAGCATTAAGCATTCCCCATAAAGGATAAAGCCGGCTCATACGGTAATGCATGGATGAAACCAGACTGGCAGGAATGTAAAAAAGCTGGCGACAAAACTGCCAGCTTGTAATCAACGCAACACCCATAAACGCGGCTACAAATGCACCTGTAAACGTATAATTGAGGCCTGAAACTGCTGCCATCGCCGCATATATAACTGTTCCTACTGCTCCCATAAGGATAAGCAGCAAGAGTGTCCAGCCCACCAGCCTTGCAAAGGCGGCCAAGGTATACCATCGATAATGATGACGGATTTCGGCTTGAATTTGCGGGCCGGTTTGAGAAAAATCGCGGAGTGCTTTTGCGCTGATCAGGAGCGTTATGGCTAGTGCATTACTCAATGTAGCCAGTGCGCCTTCAATCACTTGCTGAAATAATATCGTCGGAAAGAAACGCACTGAAATACCGGCGCTAATCACTCCCGCTATTGTGAGTAGTGCCCAAAATCCAGCCCCAATTCGGTCCGTTAAATGCTTGTTGCGAAGGGGGGAAAGCTCCTGCACTTTTTCACGCATTCCCTGCAATTCGCCGAGCGTTGCGGCAGTACGCATAAGATAAAAGCGGGCTTTGGGCCAGGAAAATGAGAATACGGCATGTGCTACATACTCTGCCAGTTTACGCCAGATATAGCGTGGCACTTGTTTTTCCTGATGATGGACACGGGCTACTGAACGAGACCGCTGGTAACTCTTGCGTATCAAATAACTGAACTTAAGTCGCTCGGCATCTACGTAGTGATGCTGCAACACTTCTGGTACATATTGAAGTTGTTCGCCTTTCTGCAACGCAGTGAGTACAAACTCGCTATCCTCACCACCCCCGAGGTCGTGTCCCCGCGGACCTAGTTCTGTAGAAAAACCACCTACACGTTCAAATACCCCTGATCGCAAAAACAAGTTTCCACCACCCGGTAACGGCCCATGTTCTACGGTGACCAACCTATGCACCATTCCCTGATCATAACGCGGCACCGGGAGTGGATAGATCCGGTAGGGGCCTGTGTCATAGACCCAGGCGGGTTCGGTGCCATCCCAATCTGGCAAAATGCGTCCGCAAAACATCGTGGCTTCTGGATAAGTTTCCAGAGCCTTGCATATTTCCACCAGAAATTCGTGATCTACGCGATGATCGTCATCCACCAACGCGACTGCATCATCGCTCAACAGGCGAATTGCATGGTTGAGCGCGTGGGATTTACCGGGAACAGGTTCCTCAAACCAGGTCAGCGGTAACCAGCCCTGCTGCTCGGCATCTTGCTGATATTGTTGAAGGCTTTCGACTGTCTCATCGCTACAATTGTTTACACCCACCAGAATGCGTATTTGCCATTTCTCCGGGCGCATTGCCAGGTTGATCGATTGCAGCACACGTCTCAGCAGCAGCGCTCGATTGTGGGTACAAATCAGGACGGTGAGTGTGGAGACCATGGTTTTTTCTTTGGGCCAAACTTACGATACCAAGCCGTGCTTAATGCATTTTGCCAGCGATAATATACCCGCAAGACTAATGGCAAGCGGTGGGCTGATGTCGTCAGGGTATAGCCGAAATTTTTCAGAGTGGCCGCTGCGGCAGATTCGAACACGCGAATCTGCCAGGGTGTCATTTCACATTTCCACTTATCCTGATTATCTTTCTGAATGGGCTTTTGCAATAAGGGCGTTTTACCGGCAGTCCCTGATTTTTTGTATTCCAGCAAATCATCAGAATAAGCCTCTCCGAGAAAACCACAAATTTTCTGGAGCGCTGCTTTCTGATCACTGATCATATCCTCATAGCGCAATTCCATATATTGCCCCTCGGGTACTTGCTGGCCGGACATATGGCCGTTATCGACATACTGTTCCCACTGCTTTGCTGCAAGATAAGTGTTGTAAACACGGAAGTCATGCCGCCGGGCAAACATGGAAAGGGCCACATCACGGCCATCGCGCACAATATGAATAATCTGCGCATCCGGCCACCACTCCAGCAACTTGGGAATATGCATAACGTAATACGGTGTCTTGTCGCACCATCGCGGTTTACCTTCACCCGCTGCATTTTTCTCAAATAGCCCAGAAATAATATCACGCACACTCTGGCGACCTTCTGCTACGAAATCTCGTGCCAGGTTTTCCACATTAAACTTGAGGCCATGCATGTCAGTATGTAGAAACTCCGCACTTTGAGCTTCCATCACATTTAAAACCTGTTCTACATTTTCAGGTAGGGACAAATCACCGAATTGTGAAGCATGCCGGTACAGCGGGATAAAAAAGTGTGACTCTCCCGTGGGCAGGGATAGTGCCGGGTGTGAGCGCAACATATACTGCAGAAGGGTAGTGCCGGAGCGGGGGGCGCCAACAATAAATACAGGTCCTTTGGGGGCGCGTTGCATGTTCATATGAGACGAAAAATAGATTTTAAAAACATAAGAGGCCAGCCCTGACTCAACAAAGCATCTTCAGGGAGGTGGCACTGAATTTTACCGGGCAACCTGGCCCAGGCGGTTTGCTTCTGCCTGTTCGCGTAAGATGCCACTGGGTCATTACAAAGTGCTGAAATGGTCGTAACTTGTATACGCTTATCCTGCGTCAACGTTTGAAGAATATGCCCGAAACGTTCCAGGTCAGTTGGTGCATTAGCAATGCCGCTTTCCACAAAGTCATAATGATGCATGACCGCTATGACCACCGGATCAAACTCCGCAAATTTTTCTAACTCGTTAATCGTTTTGGCAAGTGACGCGATTTGGCAGGTACGGGGTAAATAAGCCAAACCGGAATCACAACCAACGGGCAAGTCCATTCCTGCAGAGATATAACGGAATTCAAGCTTGGCTAGTGCTTGAACAGTGGCCTGATCAAACGTATTCCATGGCGGTACAAAACCTTTGACAAGGCAGCCGAAAGTCGCCTCCAGCAGATCACGGCCTTCGCCTATCCGTTCAATTTGAGTAGCAACATCCAACCCCATGAATTCACTGGGCGGCTGCTGTTCACCCCGTACTGTTTCATGACAATATCCATGCAGGGCCACTTCAATTGTCCCTGCATTCTGCGCGTCAATCAGGTGGGTAGCGCGATCTCGGGTCAGGGAAATCAACTCTTCTGCCCTTCGACGAAAAGGGATAACCCCAACAGTTATTGGCATACCTGCTGCTTTTGCCGCAGCGAAAATACCTTGCTCCAACGCGCGATTTGAAGTGGCTGAAGGATCGTCAAAACGTATTGCCAGTCTAATCATATAGGGTCCTTCATCCAGCCCACTACATAACCTGTAAAATAGGCTGCATTCATTTCCTGTCTTAAGGAGTGAGCAGATCCTTTTTTTAATCGCAAAGCAATTGCTTGACCATAAGCCCGCAATATTTGTGGAACAAGATACCTGGGCGGCACACGCGAAAGATTTCCCCGTTTGCGAGCCCCTTCCATTCGTCCTTGACGGAAATGCAGATCAAGAAAGTAGTCCCGCCGCAATTTGGGCGTCTGAATACGATGTTGAATAATTGCGCCAGGCACCCAGCGTACGCGACAACCGTGTTCTAAAAGACGGCGGTAAATTTCCGTATCTTCCCCACCGTTGTTGGCACTCCCCTGGCGGCCCAGTCGCGCGTCAAAGTTACCAATACGATCAAACACGCTAAGGCGAAAAGCAAAATTACCCCCAAAGATTGGCGTGGTTCGTTCAGTCAACCATCTCGCTTCACCATGATCCAGTTTTCCCAGAAAGCCCAGCAGTTCGTCCTGGAGCCAGTCAGGACGCTCCCCGTCTTCGAACAATACTTCAATGCGGCCACCCAGGGCATCTGGCTGGTGTTCAAGCATAGCCTGCTCATAGACCACCAACCAGGCGGGGTCAGGGGTTTCATCATCATCCATGAACAGCAAGTATTCACCATGCGCTTCCTGCAATGCACGGTTCCGGGCATTTGAGAGGCCCAGGTTTTCTTCCCGTACAACTCGCACTGCCACCCCTGCTGGCCGCCACGCCATCTCAGCAAGTAATTCCGACGTACCATCGGCACAACCATTATCTATAACAAGAAATTCCCACGGTTTTACGGGTGGTTGTAGTTGAGCCAGATCAGCAAGCGTTCGCTTTATTCGATCAACGTGATTATGAGTGCACAAGGCAACGGTTATAAAAGGTGGCATTGTTATCGTTATAATGATGAAGTATCAGGGGTGTTGTCTGCCAATTTTTGCTAACAATCGGTTCGCTGCATATTTAACTGCATGGCTCAAGCTGCCATCATTGCTACCCAGCGTAATTTTTCGCCGCAATGCAGCAGCGCTATCCGTGCCAAACACATCTAGCCTGCGCAACCTAAAACGATCAATATCCCTTCGATTGAAGCCTGGTTGTACAGAAAAAGCCGCACCATAACCTGCTTTCCGTACCGTTTGCAGTACGCGGTCATCATAACGCCCATAAGGATAAGCCAGATAATCTACTGGCTCGTTTAGCAAAGCTTGCAAATCTTCGCGTGCACCGGCCAGTTGATCATGCAGTGCTGTGTCATCCAGAGTAGGTAAATCTGCATGGTTGCGCGTATGTGAATGAAAGCTGAATTTTTGCATACGCAACGCTTGAATATGCGATGCGTCCATTAAGGGGTACGTATCCCCGCTTGGGTTATGCGATTCACACCAGGCATCTTGCTGACCAATCAACTGGCTGACCAGAAATACGGTGGCAGGCCATCCAAGTTCAGCCAAAACGGGTGCCGCGTGTTCATATACGCCTAAGAAACCATCATCAAAAGTGAGCAGGAAAGACTGGTCAGGCAATTCCACCGTTCCATCCAGCCAAGCGAAAAAATCATTGATCGATACTGCCTGCCAGCCAGCCCTTGCCAAGGTCTGTATGTGCTCGGAAAAACGCTGAGGGCTCACGCAATATTTGTGTTCCCACTCGTTATGCGCATCACCCACTCGGTGGTACATAAGCACTGGCACTCGCTCGGCACTCATGTGAACTTCTCTTTCAAATGATCAGCAGTTCTGACTAGCCACTGAAAAAGCGCACCCGGCAGAAGCGCAGGGATAAGATATTTCAGATCGCCCATTTTCCATATGCCCTGCACCAAAGCTCGGCGAAATAGTTTTTGCGCATCAATAAGATCACGCTGCCAATAGGCCTTATACGCTTCACGCAAAAGAAAACCATCAGATAGCTCATACACTTTATTTGCAGGCAAATGGGCGACTCTTTGAGGATTTTGTTGCACAAAATCACGCCTTACCTGCAAGGCATCCAGCACCTGCTTCCATTTTGTTTTGGAAATTTGCCCTTTATCATGCCAGCGATAAAAAGCCATCACTTCAGGTACCAGCGCAATATTCTGTGTATACGCATAAATCCGAAGCCATAAATCATAGTCCATGGCAGAAAAGCGCCTTTGGGAAAACCCATTGATCGCATCAATGACTTCACGTTTTACTAAAGCTGCGTGGATAGGCCAGGGGCATGAACGCAAAAACTCTGCCGCTGTATCCATCTGACTATAGTCAGGAGGAACATGGGGTTTTGTTCCGGGCGCACCTTTACCTACATTTTGCCAGCCACAATATACAAGATCGGCATGACTGCTGTTTAAAGCCGATAACAATTTTTCCAGTGCATCCAGCGTCCAATAATCATCGGCATCAAGAAAAGCAATAAGACCACCGCTGGCATGCTGCAAACCAAGATTGCGCGCAGGGTAAGGTCCCATACGATTCTGATAAAGCAACGTTATTCGCGGTGAATGCAGGTCAGCCAGCCGTTGCAGAATTTCTACACTGCCATCGGTCGATCCATCATCTACGACAATAAGTTCCACGTTGCCATAGGTCTGATTCATGACGCAATTAACGGCCTCCTCAACAAAAGAGGCGGCGTTATAGCACGGCATGACAACGCTAATGCGGGCGGGGGAGAAGGTCTCGCTCATTTCGTGAGTTTAACAGAATTTTGTTGGTAGATTGTTTCCACAATGTCCGCTACACGCACCCAGCTGAATTCACGCGCAAACTCTCTGCACCCTTCAGCGTTCAGATTGATTGTGCCTGACAGAAATTGGTTTAGGGCTGTGCTGATAGATATCAAATCAGGCTGCTCAACAAAAAACCCGGAACGGCCTTCCTCTACTGCCTCAGCGGCGCCTGCCAGCTTTGCAGCCAAGCTGGGAATACCACTTGCCGCAGCTTCAAGATAGACGATACCGAACCCTTCATGGCTGCCCGGGATGATGGAAGCCAACAATATGAACAAATCAGCTTTAGCATAAAGGGTGTGTAATTCCGAATCACTGACGCGGCCTACAAAACGCACACGTTCGCCAAGTTCCAGAGTATTTGCCAGCCTTTCCAGTTCTTGCCTTAGCGAACCTTCGCCAGCAATGATGTATTCAAATTCAAACTGATCTTTCAAAGTAGCTAACGCACGCAACACCAGATCCACATTTTTACGTTCTTCAGATAACCTGCAAACAGTGAGAAACTGTGGCACCTTGCCCTTTGATTCATGAGGGACTTCAAAAAAAGCCGGATCAACTCCTACCCAGGCAACGTGTGTTTTGTTAGTACAAGCTGGATATTTGGCAAGAAGCACTTCTGCGGTATAACGACTATTAGCGACTAATGCATTGGCTTTTGGCAAAGCCTTTGCCAGCATGCGTCTTGTCTTGATCCGCCATAAAGAGGACAAATTGCGCCAAGCCCATGACCGAAACCACCAAAATCCAGCTGAAGCAAAAGCCGGTCGCGCTGTGAGAGGGTAGGGCGCAAGAAAATCATTTCCATGCACGGATACTATTACAGTCCGGTTTTTCTCTGCTATCCAGGCGTGGCCCGCAGAAAGTGCGTGCCATACATCAATTGGCTCGTTTTTTAATTTAGGCCAATCCAGCCCCATACAACTTTGCAAAATAGGCTTGATTGTGACGCCTGGAGGTGGCTTGATGTCTGCCGATCTGGGTGGTGCATAAACAGTGATCTGCAAATTCTGCCTGCTACCCAATTCTCTGGCTAATTGCCATGCATAAGTTTCCACACCTCCGTGATCAGGCGGGAACTCCGATGTAATTAGACCAACGCGCAACTTCATGCTTCAATCCGCAGCCAACCCAAAGCGGGTATTTCTGTAGCTGAGACTGACCAGCCTTCAGGTATGGCACACAGCACTTTTCCCAGCTTGACAGGATATTTGCCCGTATTCACCACAAGACAGGATGCACGACCTGAACGGGAAACATTAGCCACGACGACACTTTTCAGCACAGCTTGGGGAACCCTATCTTTCCCTGCCTGCGCTTCAGCATTACCCCCCAGCAATGACGGCGGCAACCCGATGTTTTGCTGGACACACAAAATCAGTGCTTCTGAAAACATGGCGTCAATTTCTTGGTCTGGACCGTGCAAACTGAGCAAATACAGTGCTTCAGCATAGAATCCCAAGGCATAAGAGCGCCCTTTATGTTCCAGCCAACGCCGAGCAATACCCGTTTTAGCACAAAAATGAAGGATGCCCTTGATGTAAGGCATAAACGCTGCCCGCTGCGTGCCGTGTTCCGCACGTACAAGATCCATCAGGTTCACCGCAAGATAATCATAGGCCCATGTCTGCAAACTTAACTCGCGGTCGATATATCCACCCGGCATCACAAGCCGGGGAAACCGTGTTTTCAAACGAGGCAAACGCGGTACAAACACTTGCCATCCGATACGTTTCCACAAACGTTTCCATAGCGGCAACTTCTCCACTTGCTCGGTGGGCAGCAACGTCAGCGTGACTGCGGAGAATACCAGCCTGTAAAGCCATTCCATTGGGCGAAGTGACAACACTGTCTGGGCAGCCTCATAACCTGAATCAACCACTGTCGCATATTGGGTATCACCAGTGAGAATGCTGTAGCGGCTCAATGCAACTAAAGTATCGAGCTGAGTGTTAAGAACCAGCATATTTTGAGGAGACTTACCTAACGAACGCCTTGGCCACCATTTAAATGGCGCGTTGCGCATTCCCGCTTCACTCGTTTCAAGTTCATCGTGATAAAACCAATCTCCGATAGCTGTACGGTCAAACTTGTCGGAAATAAAATGCATGCCTCGTGCAAGCGCCGTTTTCACCACGGGGTCATCATCTTCACACAAACTATCCATCATCAGGTGCATGGCCGAACAATGCAGACGATAGTGGGACTCCATGCCATCAGTCCATTCACCATGGCGGAAACCACCGTCTTCACTTTGCCGCGACAGAACTGAAAGCAGCAATTGGGTTTTCAGTAATCCATAGATGCGCTTACCCGTCGTACGTTCCAAGCCTTCGAAAATCAGGTGCATGGCGTGCGCATCGTTCTCTGAACAAATACGCCGCCTATGCGGCCAGGCATAGCGATCTTCATACACCCATCCATTTACCAGATGACGATAAAGATCAGCAGGGTAGTCATATCGCGTGTGAGATCCAAGCAGAAAATAACCTTGCGTCTCAACCAATGCTAATGACTGCAATTCATCGATCAAAGCAAGGGTATCCAGCTTCCACAAAACCGCATCGACCACCCAACCCTGGGGGGCCGTAAAGGTAATTGTCACACCAGCTGAATCCAGATCAAAATCAACCCACTCAGCAGCAGCTTCGTCCAGAATATGGCCTTGTGGATTAATACGCCGCATTTTTGCCGTGGCAGGCATCCAGTAACTCGGCTCAGTGATGTCCCGGCTTTTCAGCATCCAGCCACCGGACTGACAGCGTTGCAGCGCAAAGCTGCCTTCCAGCTTTAAATGGATCGCATCATCTGCGCGCAGAAAAAAACATGCTGCACCGTCAAATATATCCCCTGTCTGTTGCAAGCCACCGGATTGAGTAGTGCCCCGCTGCCCATGCATCAAGCGCAAATGCGGATCTTTCTGAGACAAAAGCTGGTTGAGATTTAATTCAATCATTGTTTATTATTTTGCTTTGACTGTACGCGTTGCGCCGCCCATGCATTGCTCCAAACACGAACTGTATCAGGGCAATCGCCTAATCGACCATGCATGTAATCCATAATCGCCTGGCGTGCAGACAGATATTCCAGTCGAGAACCCTGTCCCAGCAATGCTTGGCCATAATCCTGTAAAGCCCATACAAAACGTTTGATAAATGAGATAGAAGGGTTGGCACCGACATGAAATTTTGGCAAAAGACGTCTTAAATTCTTTACCCATAGTCGCGACCGAGCAGAAAACGACGCATGCCTGCTGAACCAAAGTAACTCATTCCGAATACTAAAATAAGTGCGTAACGGCGAGGACTCACTTCCAAATGAGACGCCAATTTTGTGCCATATTTTCGCAGCAGGCACGACTAGATTACGCCAACCTGCTTTGCGGGCGTGAAAGCACCAATCCACTTCTTCCCATACCAGAAAAAATTGCTCATCAAGCAACCCGATTTTTCGCGCAACTTCTGTACGAAAAAACAAAGCTGCGCCGCAAGCATAGTCAGTATCGTGTTCGTTTGTACCCAGCTCAGATTCAATTGCACCTTGCCCCGGCCACTCCAACTGCAATGCCGATTCGTTCCAGCGGGCACCATCAAACCACACCACCTCTGGGTTATCGAAATACATCACTCTCGCGCTGAACACGCCTGCGTCTGGGTTGCGCCTGGCGGAGTCTATCAATTGCTCAATCAAGTCGGAAGCAACGGTAGTATCGTTATTCAAAACCAGCACAAAATCAGCTTTTTTTTCTAGCGCATAGCGAGTACCTACGTTATTACCCCCTGCATATCCCAAGTTACTTCCGGTTTCCAGCAAGACAAATGGGTAAGGACTTGCGTAAGCGCGCAACTTAACCAAAGAATCGTCTGTCGAGCCATTATCTACGACAACAACCTGGAAATTAGGATAAATAAGCGATTCTAACGAGCGCAGGCAGGCAAGCGTATCATTGGCACCATTCCAGTTAAGAATGACAATATGCGTAAGGGGTGAAGATTCAGGTGAAGTCATAAACTACCTATTAATTTGACGTGCCCCAGACTGTAAAAGCGCTCCCACTGGGTTTTATTATCCTCTGCCGTGATACGGATTGAATCATAACCGAACTTGATTACATTCTGCGGAACGTCAATAAGATGAGATTTCAATGCGCCTAGGGGTGCAGGGTATAGGGGAATACGAACCTGTGTAAGTATTTTGCCTTCACGCATAAAGGCAAAGGTATATTCATGCGCATGGCCAAGGGTAATTTCCACATGCTGCGCATGCTTGATCTCACCCAGCAATACATCCACCGAGCGCGTAGTGTAATTAAAATTAGCATGATAATAAAGCGTTCCCTCTGGGTTTGCTTTTGTTACACGATCCAAGCTAATTACCATCTTGTTTTCTAACGCTGCAGGGTAACCTGCAGCAGCTAAGTGTTGCCACCCGCCCAGATTCAGTTCGAATATTGCGTGCCAGCGGGAAGAGTCGAAAAGTGGAGCTCGTGTTTGCAGACTAACGAGGTCATACAATTTGGCGAGATCCGGATTTTCAATCTGATTTTTGCCGCTTTTCAGACTTTCTATATAACCCAGCGGCAGCGGTCGGCGAAAATGCCCCATACGCCAGTCCTCGCGAATTGCAGGTAACCGTGCAAGGAAAGGATCAGACAGCGCAACAGCGTCAACAATGTAGGCTTTTGGCCCGGCATGAAACCCGAGAAGACCGATTCCGCCATGAACAATTGGCGTACGTTCCCCATCTGCGTTCAATGCGAGATTCTTATAATCCTTCGGAAAAAACCCTGTAGCAGGTTTTCCTTCATCCAATCGGTTCCTATTTTGGCGCAAAAGTCCGGTGCGCCAGTAATAATCGGCTCGCGTATCGGAAACATCGTAGCCGTACCATGCCCGCTGGCTTGGGCCGCGCCCGTAGTCTTCATCACTCAGTAAATTTGGTGTCGCCGAGAGCAAACCGATTGCCATCAAAACAAGGCTGGGTGCGGTAGCTTCGGCCAGCGTAAGCGATTTCATCACCGGCAGCCGAATCAAAATAATGACCGAAGCGAGAAAAGGCACACTCAGGAAGCGCCCACCCATGAAATCACCCCCTACTTTGAGAGCGTAAACCATATATAACAGAATACCGGCCAGCAATGGTAGCAGGTGCCATGCGCGAAACACGGCAATCCCAAGGGTCGCCAGCAAAATGGTGATAAGCGTGACTGGGTCGGCGCTCAGGGAACCCATCAGGTAACCCAATCCTTGCTCCAGAAGTTTCAAGGCCCATACGCCGGTGCCTAGCTTCGCGAAGGCAGTATTTGGAACGAGGGAGCCATAATAGATAAGTGAGAATATTTCCCACAGTAAAAAGGGAACGAACCCCGCAAACAATAAAGCCAGTGTCCGCCAGGATAAGTGGCGAAAGAGTACGAATATCAGCGCCGGGGCATAGAGCAGACTACTGTCCATCCGGTTAAGCACTGCGAATCCGGCAATCAGGGAGAGTAAAAACAACCATCGGGATGATGCCAGATTTCTGGTTAGGAAAATCCAGTAAAACAAGGCGAGCAGTACATGGCTGAGGGGATTTTCAAGGCCGGAAGTTGAGTAATCCATGAATGCCTTGGACGAAATCACCAGCGCCAATGCGATGAGCCCAGCGGCAGGTGAGACGGGAAGGGATCTTGCAACGATCCACACACTCCAAAGTGACAGAAGGATCGAGCTCGTGATGCTGATAAGGTAAATGTCTCGAATAAAATAATACGGAATCGCCAGAAGCAGCGTCCACAGCACATTGGTGTATGTCTGCACACGCTCGGTCACGTTCCAGGTCAGGCCATAGCCGTTTACAACATTATCGATGGTGCGAAACGAAATATAAGCGTCATCGCAAATCCAGGCAGTACGCAAGAGAACTTCGGCAAACAAGACAAACAAACCCCATAAGGTAAATCGCAGCAAATCATCTTCAGATGTGTACTGAGATTCACGAGATTTAATCATGTCAGTGCTCGCACCGCAGGAAAAAATATGTGGGGATTAAAAATATGATATTCATTATTGCAAATATATGGTCAGGCACTTCAAACAAAAACCACGCCCTAATAATCTTGACCATAATCCTGTAAGGCCCGTAGTAGAAGTTTGATATAGGTGATCCCAAGTTCAGAGCTCATGTGATTTAAGTATAAGACGTCGCAAATCTCCCCACTACCGCAACTGCTAATGCGCAGAAAGTGACACTTGCCAGTTGAACCACAGCAGCTGACTTTTCCTCACCCCCCACGAGATAAATGGAAATAGCAATCAAACTTACCGATGCCCCACGATAGTGAACATTAATCGCTTGCCCCATTGAGTTCGCATCGAGAAAAACTTCGTCTCCGTTTTCTCAAACCCGAGAGTTCGAATGAATTTCCTTAAGATATCTGGAGAGAGACTCCACCAAGTCTCCATTGGTTCGCAAGTCTGGTGGTTTGGCAAGAAAGACATATACGGCAACCCCAGCCTCCTCATTATTTCAAATGCGAGGCTTTTTTCTCGGACAACTTCCGTGATTATCACAGTTTCTTGAGTCAAGCTTAGTGCGTTGTATAGCGCTAAGAATGGGTCACGTACATGCAGAAGGATGGATGTAAAAGTTGTTATATCAACATTGCCAATATCTCGTGGTATTGCATATATTGACCCGTAGACAACTTTTGCCTTTGAGTTGTGGGCGTTGTGGGCGAACCAAAACCCATTATTGAGCTTTCTAATATGAGCCTTGCGCTCTGCAATATGCAACTGTAACTTTTCTTCGCCAAACTTGGCGAATGGCACAATATCCCAAGATTGGTGCTCCGAAAGGTCGTAGCAAACTACTTCAGCTCCAGCTTTCTCCATCTCAAAACACAAGAAGCCACTCGCCGTACCCATCTCTAGGACTCGCTTACTTTTAAATTCGACTCCACCCAGATATTGCTGCACGTAGCTGCGAAGGTCCCATTCCCCCTCTACAACCCCATATTCGGGTATCTCCATAGTATGGTAGAAATAGCAATCATCAATATTAGTAACTATGCGCTGCTGGGTATAAATTTGATTTTGCATTTAAAGCTTCCTAAATTAACAAGTAAGTTAGTGAGTCACAGCCGGGGCTTATGATGTGCTATTGGCAATTCACTCGACACGATCAAGTTTAAAATTGGAATTTCAAGCAATACAGCAACTTCAGGTAGGCGAGCGCGCCCTTAGAGCTATAGAAGTTGCGGTTAATATGACATTAGAAATAAAAGTATAGCTCATCTTGCAGGAAAGCGAAGACGATCAGACATAGAGAAATGCGCACCTTGCAATGTCCATTCCACTGGCACAGCAACAAGTCGAAGTTCATCTTGCAGCGGTGCGTTCATTGTCTTTGCTTTCACATTAAAGAATACGAGACTTTCTCCATGAAACACGACGCGCCCACGCTGATCAATCACTGCAAAACGAATCCCGTACGTACCAGGCACCAAAGGATAAACCGGTATAAACTGTTCAATTTCGTGGTTTCCTGCGGGAAATTCATGGGACTCTCCCAGAACCGCAGTTGATTCGCCAGTAAGATAAACAAAGTCTGTGGTGTGCGTTCCAACGTGAAATTCAGGATTAGATAAAGGCTGCTTTAACGTAAAGCGTATGCGTATCCATAAAGCGCTCCCTTCCGCAAAAGAATCAGTTACCTCCCCTTGAGGATCAAGCACGTTAACTTCAACATTATCTATCTCACCAGACGAAATAATACGCTTTGAGCTGTCTTTCGCTTTTTGATCACGGATTGTCTGGTTACTTAATTGATAAAACTGATCGCAAGTTTTATGGGGATCGCCATCATGAATGATCGAGCCGTGGTTCAACATCATTACGCGAGTGCACATCCTTTCTACTTGGCGGATGTTATGGCTGACGAGTAAAACGGTTCTTCCCTGCCGCCTGATAACATCCTCCATCCGGTCGAAGCATTTTCGTTGGAACGCCAAATCTCCTACGGCCAGCACTTCATCCACAATCAGAATATCTGAGTCCACACTGGTGGCGATAGCAAACCCAAGCCGCACGGACATGCCTGATGAATAGCGCTTGATGGGTGTATCAATAAATTCTTCAAGCTCTGCAAAAGCGACGATATCATCAAACTTGCGATCTATCTCACGCTTGGAAATACCCAGAATAGCGCCATTAAGGTAAACATTTTCACGCCCGGTGAGCTCCCCCACCAAACCTGCACCGACTTCGATCAGCGGTGCCACTTTGCCTTTGACGGTAATGCTGCCACTTGAAGGCTTTGAAATGTTTGCCAACAGCTTGAGCATCGTACTCTTACCCGCTCCATTGTGGCCGATAATCCCAACCACTTCACCCTTCTCTATACTGAAGTTGACATTATCCAGTGCCTTGAATGGCAGGCGCTTTTCAACTTCCTGGCCAGTAACTCTTCGCCATTGGTTTAGCGCCGCTGTCTTTATGCTGTGTATCTGCCCTAATTGATATTCTTTGGTAACGTGGTCAACTTGAATAATAGACATGGTCAGATTACATCCGCAAAATAAGACTCAGCACGCTTGAAGAAAAGAAAGCTCAAGGGAAGAAGAATCGCGATCAGGATCATGCCAGGTAACATGGCCATTAAATCAGGCGGCTGATTTCTCAGAACAACACTTTGGAATGCATCGATAACTCCTGCCATAGGGTTAAGGGTATAAATTGTATAAGCCAGATTCGACCACTCACCAGCTGATTGTTGCACCAGCAATTTATCTTTTACAAGTTGCAATGGGTAAATCACCGGTGAAGCATACATCAACAAAGATAGTAAAACCGGTAAAGCCGTGCCCACATCTCGGTAGTAAACATTCACGGCCGCGCCGACAAAAGCGATGCTAAGTGCAGCCAGAATAGTATAAAAAATGATGAAAGGAACCCATAAAATATAAATACTCGGGACAAAGTGATACCAAATCATCATTCCGGCGAGAATGAAAAAGCTGATACCAAGCTCTACCAGTTTAGTAATAACGGCCGTAAGAGGGAAAATCTCTCGTGGAAAATAGATTTTTTTGATCAGATTTGAATTGCCGACAACGCTGACTACGCCTTCCGACGCTGCCTCTTGAAAAAACACCCATGGCATTAGTGCTGCAAAGGTCAGCAGGGGATACGGAATAGTGCCGCTGTCGATACCGACAAAACTCTTGACCACCGTAAAAATCAGCATGAGGGTGAAAGGCTTCACCACTGCCCATGCAATGCCCAAATAGGCCTGCTTATAGCGTAATGTGACATTTTTCCAAGTGAGTACCGCCATCAACTCCCGGTATTCGTATAAATTTTTTAAGACTGAAATCATTTATATACTGCTTCCTAGCGCTGAGTATTCAATACTTCATCAAATGGGCAACAGAATTGCATCATCCGGCCAAATTAAGACCGGTTACATTATCACTACAAAATCGTTGATTTCACCCGAAGTTACTAATTAAATCAAAACAAACTCGTAGACCAACATCATTATTATTTAAATATTGGATTTTATTCTATCAGAATAGCTTACCAATGTTATGAATGAAAGCCATATTGCTACTTTTTATCTCACCCCTGAAACAAATTGGCCAGATTTAAATTTACCCTGATTTATTTGCGCGGTTTCCACTTGCAACCTGTTTATGCATTATCTTCGGTTAACGTGCTCACAATTCAACATTGCATATCCCTCAATTCAATATACGCCAAGATCTGAATAAATTTTTCATGGCATAGGGAAGAACGCTTCGTCATCAAAATGCATCATGCCGAAAGCATATTTTGGTCTTAATAGCTGAAAATATCGCATATCAATAATATCTCACAGCTTGTTTCAGCAAAGACATGATTGCAATGAATTCCTTAATATGCAATATTTAACACTCAAAAAATACTTTACGCTGATTCATCAATATCCGGCAACACTTGTAAAAATACTAACAACTCAACTCTATAAACGCGGTAAAAGCAAAATGGAAAACGGCCTAAATGTTTTATAGCCTGAAAGATAAACTCCGTAGAAAATGGTTTGCATCTCAATGCAAAGGCATACTTAAAACACCCCCGGTTACTCTTGAACGTAACTGTAATTTAGCAGTATTGAGCCAACTGCAGCACAAGGATGTGCTCATGTTTTTGCTTGCACTTAAATCTTTTGCCCGGGAAGTGCCCATTGGCCACGTTTATCTGCTCAATGATGGCAGCCTCACAGAAAGCGATATAAACTTATTACAAGCGCATATACCAGAGCTTTCTTTTTTTGAATTGAAGGATTTTCAAGGAACATCCTGTCCCCGAAGAGGTTGCTGGGAAAGATTGCTTGCCATTGCTGAACTGGTCAAAAAATATTATGTCATTCAACTGGACAGTGACACTTTGACTATCGGTGCAATGCCGGAACTGGTCGAATGTGTGAAACAAGGCATTGCCTTCACCATTGGCACATGGGATAACCAGACAATTGAAACCATGGAAGAAAGATGTACCACCGCCAAGACCAGAACACCTGATGCCTCATCACATGTACAACTGATGGCAGAAGCCAGTTTAGATAAACTGAAATCATATAAAACGCTACACTACGTCAGAGGATGTGCCGGTTTTGCAGGATTTCCTCAAAACTCCTTCACCAAAGATTTCGTTGAGGGCATTTCAAATGAAATGCACGCTGCCATCGGTTCCAAATGGAGCGAATGGGGTAGCGAACAAGTGATGTCGAACATTGTAGTCGCCAATATTGCCAATGCTTCCGTACTCCCACACCCAAAATACAGTGATTGCAAAAAAATGAAACTGCCCCAAACGGTGTTTATCCATTTTATTGGTAGTTGCCGATTTAACACGGGGGTCTATGCAAACCTTGGGATAAACATCATAAAACAACTGAATTAAGGTGCGGCATAACGGCCCTGGAATTTATTGATAGCTCATCTCACGCTTTAAAGGTCCTTAACAAGATGAATCATAAGTCAAAAAATCGACAGAAAATTATGATTCAAAGTATTGCATTCATTTTACTTGCGTTCTCGCAAACACTATCAATTGCGCGCATTTTTTCAGTTACCCCGAAAAATTATTTTACTTCCTTAAAGTATTTGGAGCCTGGTGATACGCTATTGTTGCAGCCTGGCAATTATCTGAAAGGTCTCCCCATCCACCGAATAAATGGGGAAGCAAATCAGCTTATCACCATTACTGGCCCCACAAATGGACCTCAGCCTGTATTTATCGCTAGACAAGGGCACAACACCATCAGCATCAACAATACCAGTTATATTGTGATTCGTAATCTGGAACTGGATGGACAAGGTTTCCCTGTCGATGGCGTAAAATGTGAAGGCAACGCCGAGTGGGCTCATCACGTTACCTTGGAAAATTTGGTCATCAAAAACCATGGCAATAATCAGCAATCGGTTGGCATCTCGACCAAGTGTCCTGCATGGAACTGGGTGATCCGAGGGAACACCATTCTTGGAGCAGGCACGGGAATTTACCTTGGAAATTCAGATGGCAGCGCACCATTTGTGGCAGGCTTGATCGAATTTAACCGAGTTGCAGATACTATTGGTTATAACTTGCAAATCAAACACCAGAATCCTCGACCCGATATTGCCGGCATGCCAACTGAATCTTCTACCACGATTATCCGTCACAATTTATTCAGCAAAACAAACAATGGTGCTACCGGCCCCTTGGCAAGACCAAACGTGTTGGTGGGCCATTGGCCACTGAGCGGCCACGGAACTACAGATCGTTATGAAATATATGGTAATTTTTTTTACCAGAACCCTACTGAGGCACTGTTTCAGGGAGAGGGAAATATTGCACTTTACAATAACCTGTTCATCAATGATGATGGCAATGCTATCCGGATACGGCCACATAATGATATTCCACGCGCCATAGCTATTTTCTACAATACAGTGATCGCTTCTGGCACTGGGATATCGATTACTATTGGGCCTGAAAGTGAAGGCTTTACCCAAAAAGTAACTGCTAATGCCGTATTTGCCAAGCAGCCTATTGTCGCAAAATGGCAGAAAAGCAATATCACTGACGCACGCCTGATCGCTGCGAATTATCTTGTCAGACCATTTGTAAAATATACCGAAATAAATCTTTACCCCAAAAAAGGGCAATTAAAATTGCAAAAGCTGGATTCCAGCATTTTTAATGCTTTTACGGACGGGGATAAAGATTTTAATGGTCGAAAACGGGAAGGTCTATATTGCGGAGCTTATAGCGGTGACGGTAGAAATCCGGGTTGGATACCAAAACTAAGTGACAAAATCCCATTTTAATGGACAGGCAACAGGATGTCGCGAATCATGCCAGGAAACACAAAAGACCGTTTCATTTCGGGTAGAAAGTCCGATGTACAGTCAATCCAAAGCGTACGCAACTCTCTTTTCTATACGGGTTTAGCGTATCTGACTTTTGTTATATATGGCAGTCTGGTGCCGCTTGATTTTCACAATCGAAGTTGGGATAACGCGTGGCAGGCCTTCATGGCTATTCCCTACCTCAATCTTGGCATCGGCTCCCGTGCCGACTGGGTAGCCAACATTTTGTTATTCATCCCACTGGCTTTTATCTGGCTTGGCATTTTGTGGCATCGCTCAAATTTTGGCCTGAGAGTTTTGTCTACCCTCACCATTCTGTTCTGTGCATTTGCCTTAAGTATTGGCATTGAATTCACCCAACTGTTTTTCCCACCTCGAACAGTATCCCTGAATGACATTATTGCCGAAAGTATAGGCGCTTGCATCGGCATTTTCCTTTGGTGGATATACGGTGAAAAGCTATTGTCGTGGCTGACTCGCTGGTCTTTGGCTAAGGGAAACACCGGATTAGCAGAACGCTTGCTCTTCCTCTACCTGTTTGGGCTGTTTGGTTACAATCTGTTACCACTGGATCTGACTCTGAGTCCCATAGAAATTTATCATAAATGGAAAGAGGGACGGGTAATCCTGATTCCTTTTAGCTATATATTCGAAAATCCACAACAAGCGTTATATGGTGTGATCAGTGATGTGGCGATCTGGGCCCCTGTCGCTTTTTTATGGCAACTAGCCAGCACACGACCGGCATTTTCCATATGGCTTTATGTCATTAGCGCTTCTGCTCTTTTAGAGTTTTTACAATTGTTTGTTTACACACGTGTCAGCAATGTTACCCAAATATTGACTGCCGCCTTAGGCGCTGTAATTGGTTTACAGCTTGTAAACCTCTTCAAAAATGAAAAACTGGGCGCGGCCACCGCTCATTCACGCAAAAGTAATGGCGCCCTCCACCTGATATTATGGCTAGCGGCAACATTATTCTGGACGGCTATTATAATTACCGTTTTCTGGTACCCTTTTGATTTCCACTTCAGCCGGGAGTTCGCCGCCAAAAATTTGCCCGGCATGCTGAGAGTCCCTTTTTTAACATATTATTACGGTACGGAGTATCGTGCTATCACGGAAGTTTTGCATAAAATGGGGTTTTTTTTGCCACTGGGAGCGCTATTAGGGTTGGGAGTGACTCAAATTCACCATTATTCCTGGAGACAATTTGCAGGCTGGTTCGCTATTCTTAGCATCAGTCTATTTGCATTAGGGATCGAACTCGGCCAAGCATTCCTGCCGGGTAAATTTGCGGATATTACTGATTGGATGCTAGAAACGCTTGGCGGCATACTGGGCTACTCTCTATTTAAAATAATTCTGAGCAGATCCGGTCATGGATACCCAACCCATCGCAAGCATCAACGCAACGCTCAACCTACTCGTTTTCAAGAATGACTGAAATGCGCGATTTTGCCATTTTCACCATGTTGCTGAGTTTTGCCATGCTGGCCATGTACCGGCCATGGCTCGGCGTACTTGGATTGGCTATACTCAGTTATATGCATCCGCAGGGCTATGCACTGGGATTCGCGAAACACATACCGGTGTTCCTGATTTTATTCGGCGTTGTAAGTCTCAGTACTGTTACGCATTATGTTCGGACAAGGCCATCCTATACCTTGCCATTCGACTGGCGTTTGGTTTTCTTAATCGCATTATGGTTATGGTTCGGGGTAAGTAGTTACTTTGCCATTTTCCCCTCCGGTGCCCTTGAAAAATACATAGATGTTCTCAAAATTTTGCCTCCGCTCTTGTTGACACTTTTGCTAATTGACGGCAGGGAAAAGCTTCGATATCTGATGATTACCATTGTTGTAGCAATCTTGATAGTTGCAGTAAAAGGTGGCTATTGGGCGGTGATAAATGGTTTTCATGATCGCGTTTATGGCCCCCCAGGAAGCCCGTATGCTGACAACAACGAGTTTGCTGTCGTAGTATCGATGGTTATCCCGCTACTATTTTTATGGCTACGCGAAAGCAAGGATAAACTGCTTCGCATGGTTATTATGGGGGGTATTTTACTATGCTACGGATCAGTTATCTCTTCATGGTCTCGTGGAGGGATGTTAGCATTGTTTGTCGTAACACTGATGTTGTTATGGCACAGTAAAAAGAAATTATTAGCCGTACCCTTCCTGGTGATAGTACTTGCCGGGTTCTTTGTGCAATTGCCCGGAAACTGGTTTGAACGCATGGAAACCCTCTCGGCAGTGGAACAGGATGCTTCAGCTCAAAGTCGCCTGGCCGTCTGGCGAATTGGCCGAGAATTTGTACTGCATCACCCAGTGACAGGAGGTGGCTTTGATGCCTGGCCGGCGTTGACCCTGTCAACGGGCGGGCCACTGGACTGGCATAGCGCCTATGTTGAGATGGCTACCGAGCATGGACTGGTCGGCCTGGCTATTTGGAGTCTATTACTTTTCGGCACTCTCGCTAGCCTCACACGACTTGGAGTGACCGCCGCACGTAAAGGACTCACATGGGCAGCAGACTATGCAGCCATGATACGAGCTTCGCTCATGGCTTACATGGTCGGTGGGCTCACCCTTGGTATTGCATACTGGGAGTTACCTTATCATCTAATTATGATTGCTATCGTGTTAGGGGAGATTGTCACAAAGGGTATTTTCGACAAAAATGAAACAGGAATTGATCAAAATAGCAGTAAGTCTGGTTAGGCGAGTTTTCGCGTGTCGAAAAATTTTACACTTTACCTAGCCGTGGATCCACAAAAATTAATAACCCCATGATTTTTATATCATGGAATGAAACTTGCTTATATATTTAAATATAAAGAAGCAGGAAAACAAATCCCTGCAATAGTTTGGAGAATCCTAAAGATGAAAACAACACACTTAATTTTAATATTCATGCTATCGCTTGCATATTCGCAAATTGCGACTGCCACGAATGCGATTTGGCTGAAAGATACAAATGGGGTGGTATGCACAAACTCCGCTAGCAGCAACTCAGGTCAACTCGTCGGATTGGGTGACGCTGCCTCCGGTAGTGTAACAATTGACAATCCTGGTACCGGAACAACCAACTGCACCGGCATCCCAACCACTACCAGCCCTATCACTTTCAGTGGGTTTGCGCAGAACACTGTGCCAATCAGCATGATAAAACCAGGAACTAACAACAATCCAGAGTGTTTGAATCAAGGGAGTAACTTATCTGGTGTAAATGGGTCGGCGACTACTAGCGGTTTTACCCTGACTTTTGCCTTCTCTTACACAAATGGCTGCCCCGCACCTCTGCCAGTATTTACCAGAACTGCAACGTTGACTGACGGATCGACCGTTTTCAATGGTACTTACTATGTATACAATACCAACACGGTTCCTGAACCCAGCACCATTATGCTGCTATTAGCAGGACTATTGGGTTTGGCTGGAATGAGTTGGCTCAAACGTAGTGGGCGCATGTCACCCCCTCAGTACTAATCAAATAGCACCTTCCGGCGGCACACTTCACAGTTGTTCCGCTTTAGGTGCTACTTACAGCTATCAAAATCTTTTCTCTCAAATACGCCCTGCATAATCATAAAATAGATTTGTCGCTACCAGACAATGTTCAATCCTTTCCATTCATACCCCTTTGCATACCATGGTTTGGGAGGCTGGAGAAGTTGCTCATAATGCACGCAAATATCGCCACAGATCGATTTAATGGCTAAGAATCTAAAACAAATGGGGATGCAATCTAGAAATGGCATCAAGCAGCAGAATAGTCGATTTTCCCATCCGCTCTGGATAATACTGATACTGGTTGGATTTATTTCAGCTCTGGTTCCATTCGATCCAGGTTCTGTGCTCACATCACCAAGCCTTATAAAACCTGAACTGGCTGAGCAATTTTATCGATTTATTAAATCCTCCATGCTATGGGTGCCCATTGGCCTTATGTTCGGCATTGCTGGCTTGGGCAATATTCCTCGCATCTGGGTTGGATTGTTGGTAACTGGCACTTTTCTTTACTTCGGATTTTCACTTGACGTTTTCAATATGGTGACCGTGCAAGAAATTCTGGCGGTGGCACCTGGCTTGGCCACCGGGCTTTGGCTGGGAGAGCGTTCGTTTTTATCTGAGCGGAAAGACACACTACTTCGCACCCAAAGCATCCCAGCTACTACCCGCTCAAGTAACAAAGAAACTTATGCAGGCAATATTGAACCAAAAGCAACCGCTCTTGCCTCGGCTGATAATAATGCAGTCAATGAAAAGACAATGCCTTTGAGTAAAAGTAGGGCAACAACACACAACAGAGACAACACTTCCGTAAATCAGTCTGCTTTATCCATATATTTCAAGTGCTTGATGGCATTCATCATATTATTGGTTGTGTCCGCAGTATTGTTCGGCTTCCCTCGTTGGCCTATCGCCTTGGGTGTCGGTTTAGCACTTTACCTCTCTATACTTTGGCGTTATCCGCAAGCCTGGTTGCTTGTTATCCCTGCTACGTTACCGCTGCTTGACTTGGCGCCCTGGACAGGACGTTTCTTTTTTGATGAATTTGATTTATTGATATTAAGCACCCTGGCCCTTTTGCTTTGCCGGACTACTCCCGAGCCAGCACTGAGTTTCTCACCACGCATGAGACTGTTATTTCTAACTCTCTGTATTTCAGTACTGATAAGTTTTACCAACGGCTTACTTCCATTACAACCCCTAGACGCGAATGCATTCTCCAACTATTTTAGTCACTACAATAGCCTGCGGGTTGCCAAAGGTTTTGTTTGGGGAATAGTTCTCTATGGCATGCTTCGCTCTAGCGAAGACTTATCACAAGCCCAACGATTTTTCAGCATTGGCATGATGATAGGCCTGGCTGGCGTATCAGTAGCTGCTTTACATGAATATTGGCTGTTCAGCGGGACAAGTGCTCTCGATTATCGTGTCACTGCAACTTTCTCCAGCATGCATATTGGAGGGGGGCACATTGAAGCGTATCTGATTTTTGCATTGTCTTTCACTTGGCTCTTACTGTGGCAGGAAAAAAGAATTTGGATTAAAGCAATTGCGATTGGCGTGTTTCTTATTGCCATTTACGCCTTGGTCACGACTGTAGCGCGAGGGGGAATTGTCGCGCTTGCCGTAGTATTCGTCATACTCGCTTTTGGCATGTACCGCAACTTGCGTGCGAGAGGAACTTCACGCACGTTACACTATACTGCGAGCGCATTGCTTGTCAGCGGATTAATAGTGGTCATCTTGGGGATTGGAACTGCCACTTTTTTGCAGCAACGTTTTGCCCAAACTGGGGAAGATGCGCATACCCGATTTACGCATTGGTCCAAATCATTAAACTTACTGCAAAAGTCATGGATCGAGCAGCTTTTTGGTGCTGGGTTAGGCTCGTTCCCCGAACGTTACTTCTACGCTAATTTTGACTCGTCTATGGGCAATTATCGCTACAAGACGGAACAAGATAATCGTTACCTCAGTTTAAACTCAGGCGGTACGTTGTATATGGCACAAAGTATCAAAATTATGCCAAACTCACCCTACACCCTTTCTCTGGATGTACGCGCAAGCGACCAGACTAAACGACTGGATATTTCCATTTGTGAAAAAAAATTATTTAATTCCCATCTTTGCCAATGGCTAAATGTTCCTGTCACCAAAAGTAAAGAGTGGCAGCATCAAAATATTGTTTTTTCCAGTGGCCAAGTTGGGCAAGGGGCGTGGTGGGCTAGACGTCCCGTTCAACTTTCACTTTATAATCCACAAGATAAAGGGGTCGTAGATATTGATAATATCCACCTAACTGATAGTAATGGTGATAATCTCATCTCTAACGGTGATTTCGCTCAAGGGGGAGATTATTGGTTCTTTAAATCAGGGAACCATCTTGCCTGGCATATAAAAAATATGTGGGTTCACCTGATATTTGAACAAGGCATAATCGGCCTGATAATTTTTTGCACCTTAACTCTCGTAGCTGTGTGGCATTTATTACGCAGTTTGTATGCAGGTTCCCCACACGCGACTGCATGGCTGGCTAGCATTAGTGGCTTGCTCACTATCGGATTTGTGGATAGTTTATTTGATGCCCCAAGATTGGGCATGATGCTTGTTTTAGCGTTGCTTGTTGGTATTTCACAATCTACTCGTAGCAAAACAAGTCTTACTTAATTCTCGCCAGAATAAATTACCACCCTTCAAGCAACTTCCCAGCTGAGATTAAGCCTCCCCGATCCGGCAACTTGCAAATGCCATCAAAAATCAAGCCAGCATGCGCGCTCGCCTTGTTATCATGGAACCAACGAACATATGCGCTATCGCCAAAAACGGCCAGATGTCCGAAAAGAAAGATGCCAGGCCCGTCACATTAAGCATGTTATTTTTCAATGCTGGCCATTCAGTCATCAGTGAAACAGTCTGAGGATTGGCCTGCCAGTACAATATTTTCACAATCACAAAGCAAACCAGAATGATCATTGCTGCGCCAAAGGGCCTCCGCCGGTTCTTTAAAAGCAAATATAGCAGCGCCAATCCAGCTAGCAATCCCAAAAGCGCTTCTATAGATAAAAGGCGAGCTAATACATAAAATTTTAGTAATAACGCGGCAGCCAGAAATTTAAGCAATACTGTAGAAGTAAATAGCGCTAATACTAAAGGCGTCATCCTGTGATGGGTTCGAATCATCGCTGCAACGAATAACCCCAGAGCGGTTATCTCCAGCATGTAAATGATGGCTTGATAAAACCTGGCCAGTGAAAAAACACCCCGGGACTCCCAAAATGGATTAAACCCAACGTGCAAATTACCTGCCACAAGGGATGGTGCCTGAAGACTCAATTGCGAAAGCGCCCATATCCCCAGCAATACCAGCCCTGTGTTTACCCACAATCCCGGCAAAAAAAACCGTTTTCGCCAAGCAAAAAACATATTGCCGGGCCAGGTTTGTTTTTCCAATAACCTGGCAAGCATTGCGCCAAATAATGACCCCATTGTGTTGGCCAGAATGTCCACGTTGGAAGAATCTCGGCTTGGCAGGAGCAATTGCAACAATTCCATCACAAAACTGAGAAACAGCCCCATCGTTGTTGCCCAAAACAAGGTCAAGCGCAGTCCCATATAATTCCGCAGCACCACACCCAGTAACAACCCGAGGGGAACATAGACCAGAATATTGGTTGTGATATCGGTGCGCGTGACATACTGCGGCCATGGCGAAATCAGAAAGATTAATGCGCGCGCTGAGGGAAGCGTCCAGTTAGCAAAAGGATACAAACTCCCATACACAATCAGCGCGACATAAACCATCAAGGCGATATATAACACCGCCTGATACCTGTATGGCCGGGCAAGGCCTTCATTTGGATAATGTGTCTTCGATTTGAAATATGTCATGTTTCTAAACAGCAGGGTTTTAGCTGAAGTTAGCACACACGATCTGTTTAGTAAATTTCTTGTGACGTTTTGCAGCCACAATCCGTTTCCCGGATGATGTACAATTTGCTCAATACAAAAATAACCGGGGGGCGGTCGTGGCATTTTATGATGTTTTTAATGGCGATGCAGACGGCATTTGCGCTTTGCACCAGCTACGCCTTGCTCAACCAGTTCAAAGCACTCTGGTCACCGGTATTAAACGCGATATAGCCTTATTATCGCAAGTGAACGCTAACACCGGTGACGAAATCACAGTACTTGACATCGCGTTAAGCAAAAACCGGGATGCGCTATTGGCCCAACTGGAACGGGGTGCAAAGGTGCGTTATTTCGACCACCATATGCCGGGTGAAATCCCTGATCACCCTAATCTGAGTGCCTGTATCGACACCAGCCCAAATGTCTGCACCAGCTTGCTGGTTAACCGTGAACTCAAAGGACAATATTTAATTTGGGCTGTCGTTGCTGCATTTGGAGACAATCTGCATGAAAGTGCATTACAGGCATCCGAAGCCCTGAAGTTAAGTGCTTTGCAGCTGGACGCGTTGCGCCAACTAGGTGAATACATTAATTATAATGCTTACGGGGAATCCATACAGGATTTATACTTTCATCCTGCTGAACTGTACCAAATACTGCATCGCCATATCGACCCATTTACTTTCATACACGATGAACCTGCTTACAATACCCTGCAGAACGGCTATGCAGAAGATATGGCATTAGCCAATAGCATCCGTCCAGAAATTTCAACAGATGCGGGTGAAATTTACATGCTGCCCGATGCATCGTGGAGCAGACGAATTTCCGGGGTGTTTGGAAACTCTCTGGCAACAGCCGCCCCGTTAATAGCCCATGCCGTATTAACCAGGCTTACTGCCGGGGGGTATCTGGTCAGTGTGCGCTCACCTATGGCAACCAAAGCGGGTGCAGATGTATTGTGCAGTCAATTTGCTACTGGCGGCGGACGAAAGGGTGCTGCAGGCATTAACCACCTTCCCGAAAATCAGCTTGCGCATTTCGCGGAATTATTTAATCAAACTTTTAGCCTCAAGGCATAGAAATGGAAGCAATGGACAAATTGATTACGCCTTATGGCGAAAAACTGGTTAATTTACTGGTTGACCAGGCACGCGCGGAAACCTTGCGCCATGAAGCCATCAACTTCAAATCCCTTGACCTCAACAGAAGACAGCAATCAGATCTTGAATTGCTGCTCAACGGCGGCTACTCACCGCTCACTGGTTTCATGAACCAGGCTGACTATTCCCAGGTGTTGAACGACATGCATCTTGCAGATCGTACTTTCTGGCCCATGCCCATCACACTCGACATTTCTGCTGACATGGCCGCAACACTTTCTGTCGGCGACCAGATTGCGCTGCGTGATGCCGAAGGTTTCATGCTGGCGGTACTCTCCTTAGAAGAACTGTGGCAACCGGATAAAGTATTCGAATCACAGGCACTGTTCGCCACTGATGATCCTAGAAATCCTGGGGTAGCGTATCTTAATTCAAAAGTAGGCACACACTATATTTCAGGAAAACTGGAAGGATTGTCTTTACCTTTACGTCATGACTATCCGTCACTTCATCAGAGTCCGGAAGAATTGCGAAAATCCTTTGCGCGCCGAGGCTGGAGACGCATAATTGCCTACCAGTCGCATCAACCCTTGCACCGCGCGCAATATGAATTCACGCTACGGTCGGCTATGGCCTATGAAGCAAACCTGTTGATACACCCCGTTATTGGTAGCGCACTTCCTGATCACCCCGAATACTTTACATTAATGCGCTGCTATCAGGCCATTATGCCCCGCTTTCCCTCCGCAACTACCGATCTCGCATTGTTACCTCTCCACCCTCGCTGTTCAGGCATGCGTGAAATTTTGTGGAAGGCTATTGTTCAAAGGAATTACGGTTGTACCCACCTTATCGTAGGGGGTGAGCATACCAACCTTGGGGGTACTCGCCGTGGCATGGATCTATTTCAGACGGATGGCAAACAGGCAAACGAAGCACAACGCAATATAGTCGGTGTAGAGTTGATTCCCTTCCCGCGCATGGTTTATGTGGAAGAACGCGCTCAACATTTGCCTGAGGAAGAAGTACCTAAGGGTATGCGCACCGCTACCTTAACAGGGATCGAATTAAAGCGAAGGCTGGTAGAAGGGCTTAAAATACCAGACTGGTTTTCTTACCCGGAGGTGTTGCGTGAATTGCGCAATACCTATCCGGACAGAAGCAAACAAGGATTTACGATTTTCTTTACCGGACTCTCAGGCGCTGGAAAATCAACCATCGCCAAAATATTAACCACCAAATTGCTGGAAATGGGTGGACGCCAAATTACTTTACTGGATGGAGACGTGGTCCGAAAGAATCTTTCCAGCGAACTTGGGTTTTCCCGTGAGCACCGTGACATTAATGTTCGCAGAATCGGTTATGTTGCTTCGGAAATTACAAAAAATCACGGCATTGCCATCTGTGCACCCATCGCACCCTACCAAGCCACTCGCCGCGATGTTCGGGCCATGATCGAGCCATATGGTGGTTTTTTTGAGATCCATGTTTCCACTCCACTGGAAGTTTGCGAAAGCCGTGATCGCAAAGGGCTTTATGCCAAAGCTCGTGCTGGCATTGTTAAAGAATTTACCGGAATCAGCGATCCTTATGAAATTCCTGAAAATCCGGAACTATTGATCGATACTACTGATATCAGCGTTGAAGAGGCAGTGCAGCAGATTTTACTGAAGCTGGAACGGGAAGGGTATTTACGATAAGGCAAGACTATTTAAGCGTAAAAATCGATAACGGCGGCAAATGGCCACCGTTATCTGTTGTTCTATTTTTATTTCATCGCTTTACGACGTCGAACTGCACTCAAACCAGCCAAACCAAGCCCCATCAGAGTCAAAGTGGCAGGCTCAGGAATTTGTGAAGGACGTATGCCTTGAGAAAATCGTTGAGAAAAGCTATCAAAACCAGCCTGGTCACCCACATCAGTAGCCCATACCAGGATATTTTTGGTCACCCAAATATCACTTTGCGATGCAAAGGCTGCCGTATCCGTTAGTTTGTTAGTAATGACATCATCCAAGGTACTAAATTCGACATTTTTGCTGCCAAGGTTGCTCAGACCCGCTGCAGTTCCAATTTTTTCCAGAATGAAGCTCCCATCATCATTGATTGGCTGACCCGATGTAGTTGTAAAGGCATTTGCCATTGCCAGAGAGTTGCCATTGATCCGCAGATTAGGGTCCAATACCGAGACATGAAAACCGAACTGGAAATCCAGGTAGGCATAGATCCCATCTCCCTGCACGTTAAATTCCTGATTAGAAATGTTGAACATAAGCCCTGGGCCTGGATCCAGCCCCCCATCGTTCAAGGCCGTAACGTTGATATTGTTGGTGTTAACGGTGGAACCATCTGATTTACCCTGAAAGATTAGCTTAAATTGATCAAACACTTTGTCACCCGCCGTTATCGACTGGCCATTGAACAGATCGGTCAAGGGGATTGCCTGGACATTGCCCACCGCGCTGAATATCAGTGCCAGTGCACTAAGGGTTTGCAGGATGCGTTTCATGGTAAGACTCCTCTAAAGTGTATACGACTACGGTTTGCCCCCCAGACCAGTTGGGGGGCATTCTGGATTACTGGGTAGCGCAGTTGGCTCGGGTGCACAAGGGGATGCAAACCTTCACATCCGCGGGTGTAATCACGCCGTCACCATTGGCATCGCGAGGATCACCGGGTGGAACTGACTGCCCACGTGACCTGCTGATCAATGCCAAATCGTCTTTGTCGATATCGTTATCGCTGTCCACATCACACACCCGCAGTTGTGTCCTGATCCATTCTTTCTTTGCATCCTGAGCACAAATTTGCTGCTGTAGTTGATTAGTGAAACAAGTATGGATAGTGTCGATACCCAAGCTACCGTTACTGGCATAAGTAAAGCTCACTTGACCATTGCTGTCGGTGGTGCAATTGACATTCAATGAGCAGGTGCCCGATACGCCTGAATTCGGTCCCGCTTGCACTACGAAACTCACTGTGACCCCTGCCTGCGGAGCACCCGACTGATTCTTGAGGGTAGCAGTCACTGTATGGCTGTTCTGGCCCGAGGCTAGATCATTGATAGCAGTCAGAGGTGCCTGTGTGATACCCACCACAGCCACGCCACAAGGCATATAGGGCACACCATTTACTTGTAGAGGAGTCGGGTTGAATTGCACCTGAAGTTCCTGTAGCCAAATCTTGGACAAATTTCCCGCAGCAACCGTATTCACAGGCTGGGTGCTAACATTCAAGACATCCACATCGAAACCATTGTATATGATCAGGCCGTTCCCATACCGGGCGTAGGTATGGGTAGGACCTGTTTGATTAATGGAATTGGTACCAGACATATCCAGGCACCAATTGTTATCTAATGAGGTCATCACGTTCATGTCCCCCACTGCATCAGTATTGGCACCTAAGGTAGTCGCATTGATACAGCGCGGATCTCCCCCAGTGCAACTAGGATCTCCCACCTTGGTAGACAGTGCATTATCCTCTACGATGTTCACTGTACCTCTTCCACCACGTGCGCCAGGATTGTTTGTGGTGAAGGGATAGGGCAACCAGGAGTAGTTCTGGGTGGAACACTCGCTGTCGTAGATGATCAGCTTGCCGCCGTTGCTGACGAAGCTGACAAGATCAGTCTTCTGCTGCGTACCTAGCAGGCCATTAACATTACATCGAAATGGTGAAGGACTGGCAACATTCAGAAACACAGTGTCGCATGCTGATGCGCCACAGACTCCACCCGGTCCTAATGCTGTAGAGTAACTGGCCGTATTATAGGGCAAGTTGAAAAAATTAAAGGCTGTAAAAGCCGCGTTGGTGGTGTTTGAGGGGAAGCTGCCACCATTGGAGACAGTCAGGGAATTAATGTAAGCCACGTTCGAAGACTGTGGCTGGGCTTGGACTGGCTGCAGAGCCGCCCCCACTAGCACGAGAGTGGCTGTAGTCGCCATCAAGGTGCTTTTCATTATCTTGGTATTCAACATTACAATCTCCTTATCACTGTATTATGGGCACGCAGATAAAGCATTTGTTTACCAACTCTACATCTGCATTACGCCAAGTAGGCACATAAGTAATTAGCAATTTTCATACCACACTCTTATGTGACTGTATTTTAAAGTAAAAAAATTTATTTCTGAGGATTTACCAAGAATATGTAAAAAATTCTGACGAAATTCATGTCAAATACGCTTGAACTAATAGCACATTAAAAATAGATTTCAAGGTTATTGAAATCAAAACACAATATTAATGAAGCCCTAGGGAGATTAAAATAAGTTCATGAATTACAGCAAGTTATAAAAACATTGCTGCTAATAAGGGAAAAATTCCAACACATTGATATGTAAAATATTTCGACAAAATTGAAGTTTTTTATCGCATATCATCGTAAAAGAACGCACCTCTTTATTGTATGGGCAATACGTTGTGCTTTATCTGGATGATAGACAGGGTTAACTTGTGGCCGCCTCGATAAAAATTAGTCTTTGTGGCGTTGAGATGGAATTTCTGCCACATGCTGAGTCTGTGCTGCCGCATGATGATGCAACTGACTGTGGGTTAATTTCAGCGGGGTTGGTTTACCAACATAGTGCGGCAGTAATGATCCTGCCAACATCCCCAAGAAACTTGCTAACAATCCAAGCAACTGTGGAGGCCACAGTCCATCTGCTGCAAACATCTCAAGCAGAATCCAGGTGGAAAACCCCGCAATAACAGCAAACAATGCACCCTGAGTATTGGCTCGCTTCCAATACAGACCCATTACCAGTGGGATGAATGCCACTACCAAAGTCACTTTATAAGCATTTCCCACCATTTCATAAATGCTGGACGAAGAATTAAGTGCGAAAAGCGTCACAATGGTGGCGAAACAGACCACAACGATACGCATGGTCAACAGGAACCTTTTGTCCGTTTGAGGCCCGACAATACCTTTCAATATATTTTCTGTAAACGTTACGGACGGAGCAAGTAATGTCCCGCTTGCGGTACTCATGATCGCTGATAGCAGGGCACCAAAGAATATGACCTGAGCAAATATCGGCGTGTGTCCCATAATCAGTGTCGGCAATATGTGCTGAGGGTCTTTTTCGATTAGTCCGGCAACCATTTTGGGATCTATCAGCGAAGCTGAATAGGCGAGAAATAAGGGGATAAACGCGAATAAAAAATATAGCCCCCCACCCAGCACCGCGCCACTTACCGCAATACGGGAAGTTTTTGCGGACATTACACGCTGAAAAACGTCCTGCTGAGGAATAGAACCAAACATCATGGTTACCCATGCGCCAATGAAGGCAAGCATGTCCTTGGTTTCCAGCTTTGGCCAGAACTCGAACTTACCTGCTGCAGCCGCATGATTAATCACCACACCAACGCCACCTGCCATCCCACTTAAGAGGTAAGCCAGATAAAGCATACCGACAACAATGATCGTCATCTGGAAGAAATCGGTAAGTGCCACTGACCACATACCACCGAACAGCGTATACATCAGTACGATACCTGCGCCGATAAGCATGCCTTCTGAAGGAGTTACAGCACCTTGGGATACAACAGAAAACACCAGGCCCAACGCGACTATCTGGGCTGAGACCCACCCCAGATAGGAGGCAATAATGGCCAGACTGGTCATCACCTCCACGGTACGGTTATAACGCTGACGATAGTAATCACCTATCGTCAGCAAATTCATTTTGTAGAGCTTTGCTGCAAAAAACACACCAACCAGAATCAGACACATGCTGGCGCCAAACGGGTCTTCAACAATACCTCTCAACCCTTCCTGTACAAACCTGCCTGAAATCCCTAATACTGTTTCAGAACCAAACCAGGTGGCGAATACGGTTGCAACAACGATATAAAGCGGCAGACTACGGCCCGCGATGACATAGTCTCTGGCGTTTTTGACTTTTGTAGCGGCATAGAGGCCGATACCAATCGACACCATCAAATACAAAATCACAAAACCGATCAACATGTCTGTTCTACCTTTCTATATCATATCTGCACGTCAATTCTTGCTGGCGCGTCTGTTCCTTCATCAATCTGTGGTAGATAGGATGTCAGCACCAGCCAGCCAACCAGCAGCCCCAATAACACGGCTATAACTGCCAGCCAGCGGTTTCGCTTGCGCTGCTCGGCGAGCAAAAGACTAAAACCTAGTTCCGCCCGCTCCCAGTTGTCCGTTTTCAATGCCTGATGCGCCAGTCGGGGCAGTTGGGGAAGTATTGCCGCCCATTGCGGGGCTTCTGTTTTAAGCGAACGCACTAACCCACGCCAGCCCATCTGCTCGCTCATCCAGCGCTCAAGAAAAGGTTTGGCTGTCTTCCACAGATCCAGATCAGGATCAAGCTGCCGTCCCAGGCCTTCAATATTGAGAAGTGTTTTTTGAAGCAAGACAAGCTGAGGCTGGATTTGCACATTGAAGCGTCGTGAAGTCTGAAACAACCGAAGCAATACCTTGCCGAAAGAAATTTCTTTTAGCGGCTTATCAAAAATGGGTTCACAAACCGCGCGAATGGCCGACTCAAATTCATCCACACGCGTGTCTGCCGGCGCCCAGCCTGCTTCGATATGGGCCAAAGCGACCCGTTTATAATCCCGTTTGAAGAATGCCAAAAAATTCTGTGCCAGGTAATTCTTGTCCACATCTGTCAGGGTCCCCATAATACCGAAATCCAGCGCGATGTATTGCCCATTGGGTGCAACAAAGATATTGCCTGGGTGCATATCAGCATGAAAAAAACCGTCACGAAACACCTGGGTGAAAAAAATCTCCACGCCGGCTTCCGCTAATCGCGGTACGTTGATCTCCTGTTCACGCAACCGGGTAACCTGACTGATCGGTGTACCGTGCATACGTTCCATTACCATCACTTCACTGTGGCAATAGTCCCAATACACTTCCGGCACAACCAGTAATTTAGACCCTTCAAAATTGCGTCGCAACTGACTGGCGTTGGATGCCTCGCGCATCAGGTCTAACTCGTCGTGCAAATGCTTTTTAAATTCGGATACCACCTCCCGCGGACGCAGTCGTTTACCATCTGCCCACAGAGTTTCAATCAAGCCTGCACCAATATCCAGTAATGCAAGATCATTGGTAATGATTTGCGCTATACCGGGCCGCAACACTTTGACTGCAGCTTCTTTGCCATCCTGTAACAACGCAAAGTGAACTTGCGCTACAGATGCACTGGCTACCGGAAGTGAATCAAACACCTTGAATACCAGGTTAACCGGTTTGCCATAAACCCGTTCCAGCGTGGCCAAGACTCTTGCAGAAGAAAAAGGGGGGACTTGATCTTGCAGCTTGGCCAATTCATCGGCGATATCCAGCGGCAGCAAATCACGTCGGGTAGAAAGCATTTGTCCGAATTTAACAAAAATGGGGCCTAACGCCTCCAATGCCAGACGCAGACGTACCGAACGGGGTTGCGACAGGCGCCGCCAGAACAACATGAAACGGATCAGGAAACGCAGCGCGCGAAATCGCTCATGGCCGAGGAAAAATTCATCCAGCCCGAAACGGACAGATACTGTAATTATTTTAAGTAGTCGGAATAATCGCATAGAAAATCAGGGTTGGCGTTCCAGTCTGGCAATCCTTTTTTCAAGGCGTTCCGCATCATCACGAAGGGTATCTACGTCACGAATGAATTTTTGTAGCGGCAGCGATTTTGCCAGCAGTGGACGTTCTTCCGTCCAGTACTCAACAAGGGTTTGCGCAAAACCAAACAGAGAGTTCTTACGCCATTCCCAAAGCTTTTCAGCCGTGTTTACCATCCGGTGCGCAACAATGTCACCAAAAATACGGCTTAAATCTTCTTCTGCATCCCAGCGAGTATTTTTGGCGATGTAGCCAATTTCTCCTGCTAGCGCGGTATCACCCGACATGGCTACTTCGCTCATGGCTGCGTTATCGGCAGCGATAATACGTAACAACACACCTGATGAAAAAGAAAGAGAAACGTCAGCATTTGTTTCTGCAGACGTTGAAGCAAACTCCCCATTTTCCTGGATCACAAAAACGAAACTGAAAGGTGTTACTGTAAACTGGGCTGCTTTACCCGCATAGGGTTTAAGTCGTTCCAGGGCCCATGACTGACCGCGCAACACATGGTTCACAAATGCTATTGGAGGCGCATTGAACGGTGAGGGCGAAACTTTGGTATTTACTTCCTGCGTATCCAATGTCATTTCTTTAAACTAATTAATCTGTAGAACTGATATTAAAATTTGTAGCCTTTATGTAACGCCACCACACCCGCCGTCAGATTGAAGTATTGCACACGTTCAAAGCTGGCTTGTTCCATCATCTGCTTCAAATCTTCCTGGGAAGGATGCATGCGAATAGACTCTGCCAGATAGCGATAACTTTCGGAATCTTTGGCAAATATCTGTCCCATGAGTGGCAACAGCTTAAATGAATACAGGTCGTACGCAGGTTGCAGGGGTTTCCATACTTTGGAAAACTCCAGTACCAGCAATCTGCCACCCGGTTTTAATACTCGATACATTTCCTGTAAGGCTGCATCTTTATGGGTCATGTTACGCAAACCAAACGCGACCGTTACACAATCAAAATAGTTATCCGGAAACGGGATTTTTTCTGCGTCACATTGCACAGCAGGCATAGCAAAACCCTGATCCAGCATTCTGTCTCTGCCTACTGTCAGCATGGAGCTGTTTATATCTGTCAGCACAACTTGGCCGGTTTTCCCCACACGTTTAGCAAATGCGATGGATAAATCCGCTGTTCCTCCTGCAATATCCAGAACGCGTGAACCTTCCTTGACGCCACTTTGTTCAATAGTAAAGATTTTCCACACGCGATGCAGGCCTGCCGACATCAGATCGTTCATCAGATCATAGCGGCTGGCTACAGAATGAAATACATCTGCAACTTTTTGCGCCTTTTCTGATTCATCAACGGTTTTAAAGCCAAAGTGAGTCGTTTTATCCATTTGCGTTACTCAGCGGAACATATCAGGGTTTATTGAACGCTGCCGAGGCAGGGGCACGGTCTGCGCCTGCGGCTTCCATTCGCGCCAAATACTTATCCCACAACGACAGGTAGTTTCTTCCCAGTTCGTATAAGTAGTCCCAGGAATAAAGACCGCTATCGTGCCCGTCTGAAAAAGTTAGCTGGACGGCGTAGTTACCAACAGGTTCAATCCGGCTGATTTCCACATCCCGCTTACCTACCTGTAATACTTCCTGACCCTGCGCATGTCCCTGCACTTCTGCAGATGGTGAATAAACACGCAGAAACTCGCAAGGCAGCTTAAACGTATCGCCATTATCAAATGACACTTCCAATTGCCGTGACTTCTGATGCAACTTAAGATCAGTTGGGTGGGGGGTATTGTCTGAAGTTGCCATAATTATCCTTAAAACCCTAACTTGTGTACGAAACAGAATATGAAATCATAACCGTTTTAGGGCGAAACTAAAACCAGTACTGTGTCGCTCTATTCAATATCCACCTAAATACACAGCACACCCTGCTCACACACATGCCAAAATAGAATTTATACGGTATAAGCTTATGTAACAAACCTGTAATATTAATGACATATTATGCTTCCAGAGAACACAGTATTATGAGCAGGAGAAACGTGAAGATACCTGCGGAATTTATTTTGGATCAGATTACGGCTTATTTTAGGGGTTAATCATGTCAGCAACTATTCTCCTGGTAGAAGACGAACCAGGCATTCAGGAATTAATAAAATTCAACCTGAATCAGGCAGGACATACAGTAATTAGTGCGCTAAACGCAGAGCGTGCACTTACTTCAATACGCGAAACACTGCCTGATCTGATTTTGCTGGACTGGATGCTTCCCGGGATGAGCGGCATTGAATTGGCTAAAAAAATTCGGTCCGATAGCCGCACCAGCGCGGTCCCTATTATCATGCTGACAGCGCGCGGTGAAGAGCAGGACAAATTAGTTGGCCTGGATGTAGGAGCGGATGACTACATTACAAAACCATTTTCACCCCGGGAATTAATCGCCCGCATCAAGGCTGTATTGCGTCGCCGTGCCCCCCAGATGACAGAGGATCCGGTAGAGGTCCACGGGTTACGCCTCGATCCTGGTAGCCATCGCGTTACCGGCAATAACACGCAACTAGAATTAGGGCCCACTGAATTTCGCCTGTTGCATTATTTAATTACCCACCCGGAGCGCGTTTACTCTCGTTCGCAATTGCTTGACCAAGTGTGGGGTGATCATGTCTTTGTGGAAGAACGTACCGTAGATGTACATATTCGCAGACTTCGCTCTGCTTTGGAACCAACCAAACATGATTATCTTATTCAAACAGTCAGGGGTGCGGGCTACCGATTATCGGGCAATCCTTAACCTGCGGTAACTCACCAAACTTTATGCCATAATAGACGTTTTAAATGGGCAGGATACTCATACGTGTCTGATTTCTGGTTGCGTCCGCTCACCACCCTGGGCTTTCTGACCTTTTCTTCGCTGGTAGTTTGGGCGATATTCAGCGCCGTCGTGGCACTCATCCTGTTCAGCTTCTCCCTACTGCTAATATTATTTTTTCATTTACGCAATCTTCAAGAACTTGATAATTGGCTATTCAAAGCTTCTCCCAATAACGTACCTCACGGTTCTGGCATTTGGGAGCATTCTTTTGCTTCACTTTACAAAGTGGTGCAAAAGCATAAACGCACCAAGCAAGAATTAAAATCTGCCGTCTTACGCCTACAGAATGCGGCAAAAGCCATGCCGGATGGCATCATTATTCTTGGGGATGCCGATAAAATTGAATGGTGTAATTTCATGGCTGAAACCCACTTCGGCCTGGACAATGAGCGAGATCATGGCCAACATATTTCTTACCTGTTACGACAGTCGCAGTTTGCCGATTATCTGAGTGCCCATAATTACAATGAACCGCTTAAACTGGTCTCCACCCGCAATCAAGGTGTGACGCTTTCGATCCAGCTAGTACCTTATGGTGACAAACAAAAATTACTTATCAGCCGTGATATAACACTGCTAGAACAAACTGAAACCATAAGACGCGACTTTGTAGCGAACGTTTCCCATGAAATGCGTACCCCGCTGACTGTAGTAGGTGGCTTCCTGGAAACACTGCTGGATATGGAGCACCTTGATAAGAAGCAAACCCGACAACACATGCAACTTATGCTGGATCAAACCCATCGGATGCAGCATCTGGTTGAAGATTTGCTCACGCTTTCCCGGCTTGAAAGCGAGCAGAATGTGCTGACAGAAGATCCTGTTAATATCCCTGCTCTTGTCGAAAAATTATGTGATGAGGCTGCATCCCTGAGTGGTGGTCAGCACAAAATCAGCCTGACCCTGGACTCAGATTGCTGGCTGCGCGGAAATGAGCATGAGCTGCGAAGCGCATTTGGCAATCTCATCAGTAATGCAGTGCGCTATACCCATGAAGGTGGCAATATCACACTGCGCTGGGCGCAAAAAGGTGACGAAGCCATCTTCAGCGTTCAGGATACAGGGGAGGGTATCAGCCCCCAACATATACCCCGGCTCACTGAACGCTTTTATCGAGTTGACCGCAGTCGCTCACGCGAAACGGGGGGTACTGGATTGGGCTTGGCCATCGTAAAACATGTTTTGTCGCGCCATCAAGGCAAACTGGAGGTAACGAGTGAAGTGGGGAAGGGTAGTACTTTCAGCGCCTGTTTTCCCGCTAATCGCATCATCAAATCCAGCGCATTGATCTCTGATGAAATTGCTGGATAGGCAGCATTTATGTCAATGTTGTTGATTCCAATACCTGCTACTACCCGGGTTTTTACACAATAATAAAACTGACCCGCTCGAAATCACACCCTTTCTCCAATAGACTTTGTAGCTTATAGGTTTGCTTTGGTTGGGACAGCACTTCCAGCAATTTCCCCGGTTGAAACCACCCCAGCGGAATAATTAAACTCTCTTTGCTTTGCAACGCGGGCACTTCCGGTAAACGCAAAACAGGTACAAATTCATTCTGAGCTGATTGATTTAGCACGACTGGCTTAACACCAATAGCCACTGGAACGCCTGGCAATGTCCTGATACCCAACTGCAATTCGCCCGTCAAGGTATGGCTGAGCCAGCGTACGACACCTAACACAAACTGTTTGCAGTCATCAGGCCGCAGCGCTACCAGTTGATTATGGCTGACCTGATATTTGCCATTCTCCTGACGTTTAAGACCGAAACCCAGCGCACTTTCATCCTGAATACTCCAGGTTTCCAGTGAAAAACCGAGTTGAGCCGAACTTGGACGATCATCGTTTCGTTCCATGATTCGCCCAAACAGCTGCAGTTCCTGAGTTTCCTGATACCCTATACTGGCAGGTTTTTTAGGGTGTTCCAGCTGTTTTTCATCGTTAATAAAAAAATGCATAGCTGCCATACCCAGACAAACCTGAGCCATTGCTCGCGAAACATTTCGTTCAAAATTACGGTTAGTCGGCGCTTCGCACCACTCCCTGTACAATGTCATCAGAAAGGCTTCACAAGCCGGCTGGATACATGCTTCTCCTACGTCCAACTCTTCAGGTGCTCCACCTTTACGCAAAAATTTGATTCTTTTGCGCAAACCTTCTGCTAACCGAGTGGTTTCCAGATAACGTGGTGATTTAATCTGAAACTCTGGATTACCCATCATAGGCGGTGCCGAACTTTCAATATCTACGACTACCGAGGGAAAACCAGCTTGGGATGGGTTAGACATGACAAGTGGCACACGCAATCCCCATTTATCCAGCCAACGATCCAGCAACAAAAGCTGCCTGGCGGATAGCTGATAGGGATTTGCCAGACTGGTGAGCAGGATCTGAACATACATTGCAGTGCAGCTGCTGGCATCTGACATTTGGTTCAGGCTGTCTTTTACCGCCTTGCCTGCAAATTTATTCTCTTCTGCGTAAGCATAAAGCGTGTGTACCTGGTACCACAACACGGCCTCAGTCTGTCGGTGGGCACGATAATGCTCCAGCATAATCCAGCCGTTGAAACGCAAGCAACGATGAACAATCAGTGCAACATGTTCAGAAACCTCTGCATCCCCTTCCAGACATCCTTGCAAGCACAACTGATAGGCTTCACCCATGATCTGCCACAAGGCAATAGCTTGATTCCATGCGCTACGTTCAGCATCACCAAAAGGAATGGGTTTGCCCGCGTATTTTTTAGCCAGCTCACCTTGCAAGAACGCCACGGGTTCACGTAATTGCTCGTTTATCTTCAGCCGTTCTAACGGTGTCAGCGTGAACTGGTTTAATTGTGTCAGTTGATTTGATATTTCTTTATGAGCTATAGATACATTGGTAAGAGGCAGGGATGCCAGCCATTGCTTACAGGCTTTGGCATCTTTTATCTTGAGGCTTATTCCATCATCCATTGGCAGGTTCCATGGTTAACGTTATCACACACAAATTTGGTGAATTTTATTTTGCAGCTTCTGCTTGAGATTTTCCGTCACAACTGAAAGGGGTTCACGCATCGGCGTTCCCCAGATTGGATTAGGGAAATGCCGGTCTGTGTTGAATCGGGGGATTACGTGCCAATGTAAATGTGGGACCACATTGCCCAAACTGGCCAGATTGATTTTATCAGGCGTTAACACCTCCCGTATGGCTTGCTCTACTGCAAATACGACCGACATCAGGTGAACGCGAGCCTGAGGGGGCAGATCTGTCATTTCCTTCACGTGGGCTTTCCATATGACGCGGCAAAACCCTGGGTAATCCGGATCATTTACCCAAATTACCCGGCATAATTCATCTTGCCACAGCAGTTCGCCACTGCTTTGATCGCACAGTTCGCAGGTCATTACCAGCTTCCGCAAAATTGGATAATTAAATTGACTTCATATCCAGCCATCGCAGCGACTTCGGCCGCAATTTTAATTTATAACAATACTCGCTCAATCCCCCCATTTGCGGCCTTGGCCAGATAATCTTCCATCCAGCTTTTGCCCAGCAAATGCTTTGCCATTTCAACAACAATATAATCCGCTTCTATAGCCGTATCATCACTATACCGGGAAAGTCCCTGAAGACAAGAGGGGCAGGATGTCAGCATTTTAATTTCAGTCTCCTGACCCTGACGTATTTCAGCAGATACAGTCTGGATTTCTTCCAGTTTTCGCGAGCGTATCTGTGTAGAAATATCCGGACGCGATACCGCCAATGTGCCAGATTCGCCACAGCAGCGCTCGGATAGTTTCACCTCTTCACCCATGAGTGCGTTAACCACTTTCATGGGATTGTATACTTTCATCGGGGTGTGGCATGGGTCATGATACATGTAGCGCACGCCCTTGGCCCCCTCAAGCTTGATGCCTTTTTCCATGAGATATTCGTGGATATCCAGTAAACGACAACCTGGGAAAATCTTGTCAAACTGATATTTCATTAGTTGGTCCATGCAGGTTCCGCAGGACACAATCACCGTTTTGATATCCAGATAATTCAGAGTGTTCGCCACACGGTGGAACAATACGCGGTTGTCCGTGGTGATCTCATCACCTTTATCCTTGTTGCCCGTTGCCGTCTGCGGATAGCCGCAGCACAGATAGCCAGGTGGCAATACGGTTTGCGTACCGATTTCGTACAGCATTGCCTGCGTAGCAAGCCCTACCTGACTAAACAGCCGTTCCGATCCGCAGCCGGGGAAATAAAACACCGCATCGGAATCCTCGTTCACTTTTTGAGGATCACGAATCACCGGCACAATGGTGCTATCTTCCAACCCCATCAATGCGCGCGAGGTTTTCTTGGGCAGTCCGCCCGGCATCGGCTTGTTTATGAAATGAATCACCTGCGGCACAATCTTTGCCTTACCCAGCGTGGCCGGCGGATGCTGAGTTTGTGCTTTGGCCAAACCCAATTTTTTTGCAACCTGATAACCAATGCGTTGCGCCTTGTATCCCCATTCTATCATGACCTTACGCGTCATTTTGATCGTGGTCGGATCGGTCGCGTTGAGGAACATCATGGACGCAAAACTGCCTGGGTTAAATTTCTTCTTACCGCGCTTGCGCAAGAAATTACGCATGGCAATGGACACATCACCAAAATCAATATTTACCGGGCAAGGGTTCAGGCATTTGTGGCAAATCGTGCAATGATCGGCAACATCGCCAAATTCATCAAAATGTTTAAAGGACACGCCCCGCCGGGTCTGCTCTTCATACAAAAATGCTTCGATTAACAAACTGGTGCCAAGAATTTTATTGCGCGGGCTATAGAGCAGATTGGCGCGGGGAATGTGCGTGTTGCACACTGGTTTACACTTGCCGCAACGCAGACAATCCTTGATGGAATCAGCAATTTCGCCAATTTCACTTTGCTCCATAATGAGCGATTCCGCCTCCAGCAAACTGAAACTGGGGGTATAAGCGTTTCTTAAATCACCCCCTGGCAACAACTTACCGCGGTTGAAACGGCCTTCCGGATCCACTTCCCGTTTATAAGCAGCAAAAGTCTCAATTTGCTCAGGATCGAGGAACTCCAACTTGGTAATGCCGATGCCGTGCTCACCGGAAATCACACCACCCAAGTCTTTCGCCAGATGCATGATTCGCACTACAGCCTGATTGGCTTCCTGCAGCATAGGGTAATCATCGGAATTCACCGGAATATTGGTATGTATATTGCCATCCCCGGCATGCATGTGCAACGCAACAAACACTCGGCTTTTCAGCACTTGCTTGTGGATCGCATCACAGCTTTCCAGCACAGGCATAAACTCTCGCCCGCTAAATAGCCGCTGAAGCTCGCTACGCACTTCCAGTTTCCAGGAAACGCGCAAGCTATGATCCTGCAACACTTGGAATACCGTTGAGCCAGGTTTTACCAGATTGCCATCCGGGTGGTATTCATCACAAGGTGAATCCAGGTTATTCAACAAATTCGACCATCGCACCTGAACCGCTTCCAGCAAAGCAAGTGCTCGCTCTCTGCGGTCACCCAATAATTCTTCGTACGGGACATTTTCATCGTCCTGCTGCAAAGGAAGGGTGCCCTGGAAAAAGGCTTGAAGTGCCGGCAGCAACTTGAGCTTGTTTTTTATCGATAGCTCGATGTTAATGCGCTCAATACCATCAGAGTAATCAGCCAGCTTATCCAGCGGGATCACCACGTCTTCATTTATTTTGAAAGCGTTGGTATGGGCTGCTATCGCGGCAGTCCGTGCGCGGTCCAGCCAGAATTTCTTGCGGGCATCTGGACTGACCGCGATAAACCCTTCACCACCCCGAATATTAGCCAGTTTCACAATCTGCGAAGCCGCTTCACCTACGGCATTTTCATCTTCTGACACCACATCGGCCAGCAGCACCATTTTGGGGCGCTCGGCGCGATTCGCTTTAGTGGCGTAACCAACCGCCTTGAGGTATCGCTCGTCAAGATGTTCCAACCCAGCCAATATTGAATGTGGGTGAGCGTCCAGGTAATCTTTGATTTCTACAATCGCCGGTACCGCATCCCTTACCTGGCCAAAAAACTCCAGACATACAGTGCGGGTAAATTTTGGCATTTTGTGCAAAATGAAGCGTGCTGACGTGATAATGCCATCACATCCTTCTTTTTGAATTCCAGGTAAGCCGGACAAAAATTTGTCGGTTACATCTTTACCTAAACCAATTTTACGGAAACGGTTGCCCGGGATTTCCAGCATTTCAGGTTCACCCAGCTGCTTTTTTCCATCTGCTGCGTAGCGAGTAATCTGAAAACGCGCTAGCGCGATATCGTGAATTTTGCCCCGATTATGATCCAGCCGGATCACTTCCAGCCATGTGGCATCGGGTGTCACCATGCGCCAGGATGCCAGATTATCTAGCGCCGTTCCCCACAACACGGCTTTTTTACCGCCAGCGTTCATGGATACGTTGCCGCCAATACACGACGCATCGGCCGAGGTAGGGTCTACCGCAAACACATAGCCAGCCGCTTCCGCTTTTTCCATCACGCGTTTGGTCACCACCCCCGCACCACAATGGATCGTTGCAACCGGTTCAGAAACGCCTGGCAACTTAATCGCATCTACAGCGCTCAAGGTATCAAGTTTTTCCGTGTTAATGACAGCAGACATTTTGGAGAGCGGAATCGCGCCCCCGGTATACCCTGTACCACCACCACGAGGAATGATAGTAAGCCCTAACTCTATGCAGCCCTGCACCAGCAATGCTATTTCCTGCTCGGTATCGGGGTTGAGTACAACAAAAGGATATTCAATACGCCAGTCGGTTGCATCCGTGACATGAGAAACACGGGCTAATCCATCAAACTGAATATTATCGCGGCGCGTAACAGGCAAAAGTCTTTTCAAAATTTGCTTGCGCAAAGAAGCCGTTTGATTGAAATCCGCTTCAAAGGTATCGACAGCCTTATGCGCAGCACCAAGTAATTGAGCAACCAGTTCATTGTTTTGCCTGCGCGCATCAATCTCGTTTAAGCGATGGCGTAAAGCTTCTACCAGCGCTGCCAACCGTTTGGGATTGGCCAGCAAATCATCTTCCAGATACGGGTTGCGGGACACGACCCAAATATCACCCAGCACTTCAAACAACATGCGTGCAGAACGGCCCGTCTTGCGCTCCCCGCGCAATTCATTCAGCAGAGCCCAGGCTTGCTCGCCCAGTAAACGGATGACAATTTCCCGATCGGAAAATGAGGTGTAATTGTAGGGAATTTCTCGAAGGCGCGCGGTCATAAAGCTCAAAGCTGCATACTAAATTCGAATAGTAACATATTTGGATGATTTTTCGCACAAACCACAGGGGAATGAAAGGCTTACTTACCTTGAGGGTTATTTAGAACAAACCGATGTATTTATCAGCCTGTTGATTTAAACCCTAATCTTTGTGTTCTATTCTGCGTGACGTTTTGGTCCTGACAGCCTGCGCCAAACCTATTTCCAATGCCGTTTCCAAGCGAATCACCCGCTCTGTCAGGCTCTCTATTTTCTGCTGCTGCTGGGTAAGCTGCCATGCGCTCCACCTTGTCATTCATTTTGATGACTGTGGTAATTGCATCCCACATCTTGTCGGTTACACCCATCAAGCAGACTTTCAGTAATTACCTCTAAATTTTAAATTCTCATTCTATATCCCGTAGCGGTTATTTCAGAACAAAGGCATAATACCCCTCCAGCTGCCTATATTTCATAAAAACATTAACCGCACGTTTAAACCAGCATTTTTTAAAACAGGCAGTGACTTTTCTACGTCAATTGGAAAAACAAACAATGAATAAAACAACAATTCTCAGCACCGCATTAGTTTCATTTTTACTGTTTGGTTGTGCTACGACGAAAGATGTCATGTTAGCAAAAGCCACACCAACGCATCCGGTAAAAATAGTTGCCCAAGCGCTACAGGAGGGCAACTCATCTGACATGAATACAAATTTGCAGTCTGCACTTTCCAAAGAGGGCCTCACTATTAAGGCTCCATTACCAGCTGACGCACGAAAGTCTACCGAAGTTGATGCGATCGTTAGCTATTCTGACGTTTGGAGATGGGATCTGGTGATGTACTTAAAGTCAGTTTCAATTCGATTATTTGATGCGCAATCAGGAGACCTTCTGGTAGCAGGTAACTGGAGCGACTCCGCTCTTCACGGCTTTCGTGACAGCAAGGAAGTTGTCCAGAATCTGGTTAGCGAGATGTTTGACAAACTTCGCAATGCTACACCAAAGGAAACCAATTAATTCGGTTGGACAAATGGCACTTTAAAAATCATGCGAGTGGGGAATATCATGAGGAAAAATAACATCACAAAAGTTCTCGCCCACTTAGTATTATTAATTGCGACGGCGGGGTGTGCTGGGCCCAATCCGAATATTGGATAAAGAACTACCGATATGGGATGGATGAGTGGGCACTACAAAGACGCAATTGAAACAGCTAGACCACATGCAGAGAGCGGAAAACCATGGGCACAACTAAGATTCGGTATCATGTATGAAAATGGTTGGGGTGTAGAAAAGAGTATTCCAAAAGCCGTTGAATGGTACCAAAAAGCAGCACTTCAAAAAGCCAGTGGTGGTTGGGCAGAGGGTCAGATGGTTGGAACTGTTGGCCCTAATGGTTATTTAAATCAAAATAGTGATGCACGCATTGCTCAATACAATCTCGCTAATATTTATTTAAAAGGCATAGGGATTGAGAAAAATCTTGAACAAGCTTACCTTAATATCCGTGCCGTAATTGATGAAACAAAAGGATATGCCATCTTTTTTTGTTGTGAATTTGCGGGAGGAAGATCCTTCTCTCCTCAGCAGCTTTCGGAAACATATTCCGAAGTATTGAAAGAAATGAGCGAAGAACAAAAGAATAAAGCTGAAGAACTCTATTTGAAGAACAGAAAATCTTTTGAAAAATAATAGTACTCGCAAGCTGCATTAGACACTAGTGCTATCCAATTCGCTATTGAAATCCTGCGAGAAATTTATCATTTAAAGTGAAATTTTGACAGCTTCACAATTAAGCGATAAATCGCACAAATCTCCAAAAATTATAATACTACAAATACTTATAATTACAATAATCATTAAAACAGACTTGATGTTTGTGCCACCACCCAATACCGCACAAATTTGCCCAGTGCCATTAACAATACAACCTGCAATGCGTTTAACCGCAACCAACCAGCCGCCACGCACAATGCATCGCCAATGATTGGTGCCCAGGCAAACAGCAGCGCAAACACACCATATTGCTGAACCCAGGCCAGCCCTTTGCCCGGTTTTCTTTCGGGCAATATTCTCCCGATTAAATAAGAGCTCATCCCGCCCAGCGTGTTACCGATCGTCGCCACAACCAACGCAGAAGCAAACAAATTGGGATGCATTTTTAATACACCAAACAGGACTAATTCAGAACCACCTGGCAATAAGGTGGCACCAAGAAAGCTGCTTAGAAACAGGGAAAGGAGGCTGGCATCCTCAGTCAAACCAAAATCAAACGACACAGAGGCTATTCTTTTGGCACAAAAAAGTAATCAATCGCATGGCACACCACAGGCCGCTTTATCTAAAGCAGACAGCTTCTTGAGCTTGCGCGCCATTTCCCAGGCAAGTTTCCCTGCTGAAGCCGGGTTTTGACCGGTGTATAACTGACGATCAATCACAACGTGTTCAAGGCCCGGAGCCGCAAAACTTAATTCGGCGCCTTCATTTTTCAAACGATCCGCCAGCAACCACGGCAATTGAAGTGCAAAATCATTGGCTTTTTCTTCTTCCGGGCTAAAGCAGGTCATGCGATATCCGGCAAAAAGCCACTGAGTTTCATGGCGTGCCGCCAAAAGCGTCGCCTGACCGTGACAGACCGCCCCAATCAAGCCGTCTTTTGCAAGAACTCGCTTGATGATATTTCCGGTCGAACCGGAATTAACCAAATCGACCATCGGACCGTAGCCACCAGGGAAAAATACAGCGCCATAATCAGTCGTACTTAATGCCAGTCTTTCGAGGGATAAGGGGGCTTGCCAGGCTTCTATTTCAAAAAGCTGCTCTTTGAGATTCAGCGCCCGGCCAACATCATTACCGTGGTATTGGGGATCAAGCGATACTAAATCTAAGGGAGCTGGTTTACCTCGCGGAGTGGCAATATGCACTTCAAACCCATGTTCCATAAAAATATGATGTGGAATCACCAGTTCCTGCGCCCAGAAACCGGCAGGCACAACCTCACTCCCTGCCAAAGGCAGTTCTGACGCAGCAGTCAACACGATCAATACTTTTACCATAGTAGGTTGTCTGAATAAACGCTGCCCGGGTTATTGCACTTGCGTGCCAAATACCTTTTTGACCCAATAGCCAGTGCGCTCAACCGGATTGGCACGAATTGCCTGTTCCTCTTCTGCCATCATCAAAAACAGCCCATCCAGCGCTTTGGAAGTGACATACTCCTGAACGCTAGCCTGTTTGTCATCAACCAGCCCCAATTTGGAGGCTTTCCCGGCATATTGGTTGTATTTTTCCGCTGCACCCAGCTTGCTGGTGGTTTTAGTGACGATGGGCAAGAATTTAGTATGCAGGTCTGACTCCGTGGCATTACGAAAATAACGTGTTGCTGCATCATTGCCGCCGGTCAGGATATTCTTGGCATCCTGAACAGACATTTTCTTTATCGCTGCCATTAACAATGTTTTTGCCTCGGGCACAGCTGCTTCTGCGGCACGGTTCATGGTGGTGATCAGATCATCCACCATTTTACCCTGGCCGAAGGTACGCATGGTGCCTTCTACTTTATCCAGCGGTGAAGGCAGGGGGATTTTAACTTTTTCATTTCCCAGGAAGCCATTCACTGCGCCGAGTTTGGATACTGCAGTAGAAGAACTCTGACTCAGCGCTTCTTTAAGGCCTTTAACCACATCGCCATCGCTTAATGCATCAAGTTTTGAATTGTTTCCGGCAGGAGCGGCTATACTTGGATTTTGACCCGCCGCATTTTTTATCGTATCCAGTGTGTCATTATTGATTAAACCGCCAAGATCAAATGCGCTTGCATTGGCACTGATGACAAGTAGTGCAAAAAACCAGACAATGTTATTCATATTTAACCTCCAACCAGTGAAAATAGTGTGCCTTTCATGAAAAGCAAGAAACTCATTTTACTCCTAATCGCTGCCATCGTGCTTTTTGCAGCCATTTCAGCAGGACTATCCCAACAAAAAGCGGCGCCCTCTATCGCATTCACCACGCTCAAAGGCGAGCAACTCACTTTAGAGAATATGCGAGGCAAAGTGGTACTGGTCAATTTCTGGGCGACCAGTTGCCCAGGCTGCATTAAAGAAATGCCGGAACTGAAAGACACTTATCAGAAGTTCCATGCACAAGGCTTTGAAACTATCGCCGTGGCGATGAGTTACGACCCACCCAACTATGTACTCACCTACGTTGAAAAAAATGCCTTGCCCTTTATGGTCACCCTGGATATGAAGGGTGAGATAGCCCAGGCTTTTGGTGATATCAAACTTACACCCACCTCCTTCCTGATAGATATAAAGGGTAACATCATTCAGCAGGTGCTGGGAGAGCCGGATTTTGCAAAGCTCCATGCATTAATCGAAGAAAAATTAAAGGAGGCAATATGACAGCAATGACCTGGAAAAACTACTTCATCTATCAGGCTGACTATCAACATTGGGCCAATGATATTTTATTTGCTTCACTCGACCATCTGGATGACGCTTCGCGCAACAGTTCGCAAGGGCTGTTCTTTGACAGCATTCACAAAACGACGGATCACATGCTGGTAGTCTCACGCAACTGGATGTGGCGCTTACAACAGGACAAGCAGGCTATCGGCTACGGCGTCGTACTTTATCCTGACTGGAAAGAGTTGAAAAATGCGCTTCGCCATGATGTTCGGGCCATGCAGCACTGGCTGGAAGCGCAATCCGAAGACTTTTTCGAATCGCAGATAAGCTACCCAAGCGCCAATAATCAGGTTCGCACCAACTGGGTACGTGACCTGCTAACCCACATGATGACGCACATGGTGCATCACCGGGGACAGCTTTCAGCCGTCGCTACACGCCTGGGTGCCCCCGTTGCGGAAATGGACTACCTTTATTACAAGCGCGAAATGGATGCCCATCTGGAGCATAGCAAGCAACATCCGTAACACGACTACTCTTTTAACAGGGGAACCACCAGTTCTTCCAGACGGGCGTAATGCACCTGCCCGCTGATTTTTTTGCGGATACGGCCTTGTTTGTCGATCAGGTAAGAAGTGGGCACCTTACTCACCCCCCCAAAGATAGTATCCAGGGAGGAATTACTCATTGCCGTTGGAAAATGATATTTTTCATCACGCATAAATGAAACCACTTTAGCCGGGTCATCGTCGATGCTGAGGGCAAGTATTTCAAAACCCTTAGCCTGATATTCAGTATAGAATTTTTCCATGGCTGGCATTTCATGACGGCAATAGGGACACCACGTTGCCCAGAAGTTAACCAGCACTACTTTGCCGCGCAACGATTCAAGCGAGACTGATTGCCCATTTGTCTTTAATACGGTGAATTGCGGCACGGGTTTATTTTCATCTGTCACCCAGGCGGGCGGACGAAACCATACATAAGCAATCAACCCGATCAGAATCAAATTTACCGGGCCTGGACGAAATTTTTTAATGCGCTCAATGAGTGACAAATGCTTTCCTGTTTCTTTCATGATCACTAAGGATCGATTATAGTGTGCCCGTTCAGGCAAAATACTGTTTCTGAGAATTAACCAAGGAAAATTAAGACATGCTCTGGATCAAATCGTTTCACATTATTTTCATGGTGACCTGGTTTGCCGGGCTCTTTTACCTGCCGCGCCTGTTTGTATACCATGCCATGAGTGAAGATGACGCCAGCAACCAGCGTTTTAAAATCATGGAAAGAAAGTTGTTCTACGGCATCATGACGCCGGGCGGTATAATCACTATCGCACTCGGTTTATGGTTGTGGTTAGGTTATGGCTTCAGTGGTGCCTGGCTACATGCCAAAGTCACACTTGTGACTATACTGGTCTTTTACCATATCTATTGCGGAAAATTGTTACTGGATTTCAAGCATGACCGCAACCAGCACAACCATGTTTTTTACCGGTGGTTTAATGAATTCCCGGTATTGATCCTCATTGCAGTGATCATTCTAGTTGAAATCAAACCTGAATTTTAAGAGCACATATCATGAATCAAGAGACCCATCGTTTTTTTGCCCCATGTCCACGCGGCCTGGAAACACCTTTAAATGAGGAACTTACCCAACTGGGTGCACAGTTCGTTAAACAAACTGATGGTGGCGTCAGTTTCTCTGGTCCGTTCACTTTGTGCTATCGCGTCAATCTGGAAAGCCGTATTGCCAGCAGAGTGCTTTGGCAGGTTGCGCACGGAGGGTACCGCTCAGAAGAAGATGTGTATAAAGCTGTTTTCTCTCTGCCATGGAATGATTGGTTTAGTGTTGATCGCACCATTATGGTCAAAGTCAGCGCACAAAGGTGTCCGCTGCGCAGCCTGGATTTTGTTACTCTGAAAATCAAAGATGCAGTATGTGACAAGTTTCGTGAAAACAACGATGGTAAACGTCCCAGTGTGAATACTGCCGAACCGGATATTCGTATTCATGCTTTCCTGGATGAATCCAATTTCACGCTTTATCTGGATACCTCAGGCCAGGCACTTTTTAAAAGAGGACTCCGCCAAGTGGCGGGAGAAGCGCCAATCCGTGAAAACCTGGCTGCCGGTATCATCATGCTCAGCGGATGGAAACCCGGCGTTCCTTTCCTTGATCCCATGTGTGGTAGCGGCACATTTTTGATGGAAGCCGCGCAAATGGCGCTCAATATTTCTCCAGGCCTCGGCAGAAATTTCGCCTTTGAAAAAATGAACAACTTTGACTCGCAAGCATGGGCTGCAATGAGGCAGGAAAGCGAGGCCAAACAACTGCCTCGAACTACCCAGCCCATTTATGGCAGCGATCTTTTTGGTGAAATGCTGAACCTGGCCAAGGAAAATATCGAAGCGGCAGGTCTGAGTGAAGTGATCAGCCTGAACCAGGCCAATGTCGTGGAAATATCCCCACCTGCCGAAGAAGGCGTGCTGGTCACTAATCCGCCTTACGGTGTGCGTCTTGATGAACTGGAGCGACTCGCTGAGTTTTATCCCCGCTTAGGCGATGCATTGAAACAAAAATTTGCTGGCTGGAATGCCTATATTTTTACAGCTGATTTACGCTTGCCCAACTTGATTCGCCTGACCACCTCACGCCGCACGCCACTTTTCAATGGCGCACTGGAATGCCGGTTGTTTGAATATAAAGTAGTGGCGGGGGGAATGCGACGAGAAAAACCTGAAAAAGCCTGATCCACTTCTTATGACCAAACACACTATCGTGTGTTTGGTGCCTGAAATTTACTGCCCTTAAATAATATCCAGATGGTCCAGACCTGACATCATGTCGCGGTCTTTCGTATCCTGACCGTGAAGTTTGATATTCAGGCGCAGGTCGTTGAGTGAGTCCGCATTACGCAACGCATCCTCGTAACCGATCAGTCTGGCCTCATACAGATCAAATAATGCCTGATCGAATGTCTGCATGCCTAATTCTCTGGATCTGGACATCACTTCCTTGATCTCGTGCACATCGCCTTTGAAAATCAGATCAGAAATCAGCGGGGAGTTCAGCATGATTTCGACCGCGGCTACACGACCGGCACTGTCTTTCTTGGGTAATAACCGCTGGGAAATAAACGCTTTCAGGTTAAGCGAAAGATCCATTAACAACTGCTGACGGCGCTCTTCCGGGAAAAAGTTGATGATACGATCCAGCGCCTGGTTGGCACTGTTGGCATGCAACGTAGACAGGCACAAATGACCTGTTTCAGCAAAGGCGATGGCATAGTCCATGGTTTCCCGGTCGCGTATCTCACCGATCAGAATCACGTCGGGTGCTTGCCGCAAGGTGTTCTTGAGCGCTGAAAACCAGTTATCGGTATCCACCCCGACTTCACGCTGGGAAATAATGCAATTCTTGTGTTCATGCACGTATTCCACAGGGTCTTCAATGGTGATGATGTGCCCGTAACTGTTTTCATTGCGATAACCCACCATGGCAGCCAGCGAGGTGGACTTACCGGAACCCGTACCACCGACGAAAATCACCAGACCGCGTTTGGTCATGGCCACATCCCTGAGCACTTCTGGCAATCCCAGCTCTTCAAACTTTGGAATTTTAGTGGTAATAGTCCGCAACACGAGACCAGTCCTACCCTGCTGCACATAGGCATTGACACGGAAGCGCCCTAAGTCGGGCTGAGAAATAGCAAAATTACATTCCCGGGTTTCTTCAAACTCACGTGCCTGCTTATCATTCATGATAGCGCGGGCCAATTCACGAGTGTGCTGCGGCGTAAGCGTCTGTGGAGAAACCGGCGTTAATTTGCCATCGACCTTAATCGCAGCAGGAAACCCTGCAGTAATAAACAAATCGGAACCATTTTTACTGAGCATAAGGCGCAGCAAATCTTGCATAAATTTCAAGGACTGATCACTTGCCATTATCTTTATCTCCTGACTCTACTGATTCATCAGACGAGCCATTACTCAATTTATCGTTAACCGGCAAACGCATCTTTATTCATCGCTTTTGTCCGTGCTTCACCTACAGCAACTACATTGCGGCGTACCAATTCTGTCAGGTTCTGATCCAGCGTCTGCATTCCTACGTTCTGGCCTGTCTGTATGGACGAATACATCTGGGCGATTTTATTTTCGCGAATCAGGTTTCGAATAGCGGGGGTTCCAATCATGATTTCATGCGCGGCAATCCGACCGGTACCATCTTTGGTTTTAAGCAAGGTCTGTGAAATAACAGCACGCAAGCTCTCTGACAACATGGAACGAACCATTTCTTTTTCAGCGGCAGGGAAAACGTCAATAATACGATCCACCGTTTTTGCAGCAGAACTGGTGTGTAGCGTACCAAACACCAGGTGACCGGTTTCAGCTGCTGTCAGTGCCAGACGGATGGTTTCCAGATCACGCAACTCACCCACAAGAATAACGTCGGGATCTTCACGCAATGCGGAGCGAAGCGCGTTGTTGAAGCTCAGTGTATGGGGACCGACTTCACGCTGGTTGATCAGACACTTTTTGCTTTGGTGCACAAATTCGATCGGGTCTTCTACGGTAAGAATATGACCGAATTCTTTATCATTTACATAATCGATCATAGCCGCCAGGGTAGTGGATTTACCAGAACCCGTAGGGCCGGTTACCAGGACAATACCCCGAGGCTGATCGGAAATTTCCTTGAAAATAGTCGGGGCATTCAATTCTTCCAAGGATAATACTTTGGAAGGAATGGTACGAAATACAGCGCCTGCACCTCGATTTTGTACAAAGGCATTCACCCGGAAACGCGCAAGATTCGGGACTTCAAAAGAAAAATCTACTTCCAGATTTTCTTCGTAAAACTTCCGCTGACCATCATTCATGATGTCATAAACCATGCTATGTACGGCCTTGTGATCAAGCGCGGGTACGTTGATGCGTCGAACATCACCATGCACCCGGATCATGGGTGGCAGCCCGGCTGACAGATGAAGATCGGATGCCTTGTTCTTTACCGAGAAGGCGAGCAGTTCAGCAATTTCCATTTATAATCCCCTGATTACACTGTAACGAGATGCGTACAATCAAAATGCTTTCCAATCTCGCATTCACCTCACATTAATTAGGCAATCGCTCACAATCAATAAATATCCCATGAAGCACAGCTACAGCCTGATGATTGAGATAAAATCGACTATATAGCACACGACCTGTTTATTCGTTGCACAAGGGCATTATGACAATAATTTCTGATAACTTGCAAGCCGTAAAGAGTCGCCTCGCGCTAGCCGCAGCGAGTGCAGGGCGACCTTGTGAGGATATTTTGTTGCTTGCGGTAAGCAAAACCTGGCCGGCCCAGTCTGTACGCGAAGCAAATGCTGCAGGTCAAATCGCATTTGGCGAAAGCTATCTGCAAGAGGCGCTAGACAAGATCGCTGCGTTGCAGGACCTGCATTTGGAATGGCACTTTATCGGCCCCATCCAGAGTAATAAAACACGCCCAATTGCAGCCCATTTCGACTGGGTACATAGCGTGGATCGCCTGAAGGTAGCCGAGCGACTTTCCGAGGCCAGACCGACTGAATTGCCTCCACTCAATGTCACCCTGCAAGTGAACATCAGCAGAGAAACAACCAAAAGTGGCGCTTTACCCGAGGAAGTTACGGCGCTCGCACAAGCAGTACAATTACTCCCCAGGCTCAAATTGAGGGGGCTGATGGCCATCCCTAAAGCTTCTGAAGATTACGCAGAACAGCGTGCGCAGTTTAGAATGCTTAAAGTACTCATGTCGGAGCTTAATGAGATCGGCTTAAAGATGGATACGCTATCAATGGGTATGTCACATGATATGGAAGCCGCTATCGTTGAGGGTGCCACCATTGTGAGAGTAGGATCTGCCATTTTTGGTACACGTGAAAAATATTGACTTGCATAAGCTTAAATTAAACATATTTATTAGATATCAACATGTCGAAAGCACTGACAATAACTAGAAAACCCAGAAGGAACTAAACATGATTATCACTTTTATCGGCGGCGGCAATATGGCTAAAGCGCTTATCAGCGGGATGCTGCGAAAAGGTTTTGCTGCAGATTCGATACGTGTTGTTGATATTTCGGACGAAAACCGCCGGCAAATCATGCAGGAATACAACATCAAGACATTTACTGATCTCGCACCAGCCATAGAAGGCAGCGATATTGTTATTCTGGCAGTGAAACCACAGCAGTTACACGAAGTTGCCTCGCAACTTGCTCCGTCACTCAAAGAACAGTTAGTAATATCTATTGCTGCCGGTATCCGCAGCAACGACCTTTCACGCTGGTTAGGCGGTTTCAGTCTGGTAGTCCGGGTGATGCCCAATACACCTGCAATGGTGATGCACGGAGTATCTGGCATGTATGCCCTGCCTAGTGTCAGTGCAGAACAAAAACAAAAAGCGGAAGGGATTTTACAGGCAGTGGGTTCCACGTTATGGGTTGAAGACGAACACCATATGGACACCATCACCGCGATTTCGGGCAGTGGTCCTGCCTATGTATTTTATTTTATCGAAGCCCTTGAAGAGGCAGCTATTCAGCTAGGACTGGATGCGAAACAAGCCCGTCAGTTAAGTCTCGAAACCTTCTTCGGAGCCAGCCTGCTGGCCAGCAAAAGCGATGAGGACATTGCTACCTTACGCGCACGGGTCACATCCAAAGGTGGCACAACGGAACGCGCCTTGCACACTATGGAAGCCGCAACAGTCAAACGTCACATTATTGAAGCCATTCAATCCGCAGCGGAGCGGTCCCGAGAACTCGGCGACGAGCTTGGGAAAAAATAACATACGCCCCACATTAACTTAATGTTTATAAAGGAAAGTACCTAGCCATGCTAATTCAGGCCCTGCAATTTATCTTGGACACGATACTGGGCTTATTTATCTACGCCCTGTTATTGCGTTTTTATCTTCAATTAATGCGCGCCGCTTATAGCAACCCGATTTCGCAATTTATCGCGGCACTCACTGACTTTGTTGTCAAACCTGCCCGAAAAATCATCCCCGGGCTGTTTGGTGTCGATCTTTCCACGCTATTTTTAGCCTGGATTACTGCATTGCTGCTTACTGTCGGGATTTATTTTCTCAATGGTTATCCGTTTCTGCTCGCTAATCCATCCGCCTATCTTGGCTTCATTTTACTTGCTGCTGTCACCATTATTGAAAAAAGCCTTTATTTGCTGATTTTTGTTCAAATCATGCTTTTTGTCCTGAGCTTTGCCAATCCGCACAGCCCCTATATGTCTGTGATCAGCAGTTTGTCCCGCCCTTTCACGAAGATAGTACAAAAATTTATCCCTCCTATAGGCAATGTTGATCTTTCACCGATGGTGATTGTACTGGCTTGCCAGCTCATGCTCATGTTACCCGTCGCATTTCTAACTGGTTTGGCGAAAAGCTTGATCTAGACCGCTGCTGTGGTGATGATTTTTGATTAAAGAAATTGTTCTATCTGCCGATATGAGTGATTCATGGTTTCGTATTACAACAGATGCGCAAATTTTGACTTTGACATTGCATGTTCAACCCAATGCGCGGAAGACGGCTATCACTGGGTTACATGGTGATGCCCTGAAGATCAAGATTGCAGCAGCTGCCGTAGATGGACAGGCAAATGCCAGACTACTGGCATTTTTGGCAAAGGAATTTGAAGTTCCATTACGTCAAATCAAGCTAAAACAGGGAGAACACTCGCGGCACAAGGTAGTTGAAGTTCAAGGCTCAAGCATAAACCCCATAACCTTGCTCAGTGATGTACACAATCCATGACCACCCAACTAAAAGCGCAAATTGAACACTACCAGCACTGGCGTGAGGAACTGATACAAGCCATCACCGCCTATGCATCGTGGCTTGAAAAGTCCGGCAACCAGGACGCCAGCCAATCTCTGCGGTTATCCGAACTGCTGGAAAGCCTGAAGCACGACCATATGACCCTGGCTTTTGTTGCTGAATTCTCCCGTGGCAAGACTGAGCTGATTAACGCACTGTTTTTTTCAGACTTTAATCAGCGTCTTTTACCTTCTGACGTGGGCCGCACGACCATGTGCCCCACTGAAATTTTTTCTGAGCCGGGCCAGGCTCCGTATATTCGCTTGTTACCGATTGAGACGCGCGCCCGGGATGACAGTATTGGTGCACTTAAAAAACTATCTAAAGAATGGAACCGGATTAAACTCGACCTGAGTTCGCCGGATGAGATGCTTGCCGCAATGCAGCGGCTGACTGAAACCAAAATGGTCACCCCGGATGAAGCAAAAAAATTAGGGCTATGGAGCGATGATCCGGCCTTGATAAATATGATTGGCCATAACGGCAAGATTGAAGTCCCTTCCTGGCGCTATGCGCAAATCAATTATCCCCACCCCTTGCTTAATAGCGGGCTGGTCATTCTTGATACCCCAGGTTTAAATGCACTCGGTACCGAGCCGGAATTAACCCTTAATATCATTCCTAACGCCCATGCTGTGTTGTTTTTACTGGCAACCGATACGGGTGTGACGCAATCGGATATGGTTATCTGGCGTCAATTTGTTGAACCCCATGCACAACGCCGTGTTGCTGTATTAAATAAAATTGATACCGTATGGGATGATTTGAAATCACAAAAACAGATCGAAGACAGTATTCAACGGCAACTGGAAAAAACAGCCAGTCAGCTCAATCTGCCACCTGAAAGCGTGATTACGATTTCAGCGCAAAAAGCATTGTTAGCAAAAATTCGTAATGATGCTGTGTTGTTGGAAAAAAGTGGCATTGAAAAATTGGAAAGCCTGTTTGCAAATGATTTTATTCCCGGCAAACAGGTCATTGTATGCAACTCAGTACTTAAAGAAATCGGCGACATGGTCGCATCATCTCGTCAACAAATCGACAATCAGCTGCTTTCTTCCCGTCATGAGCTATCTGAACTGGTTTCCCTGACCGGAAAAAACCGTGGGGTCATTGAAATGCTTCGGGAAAAAATTCTTGAAGACAAAAAACAGTACGACTCTTCTGTAAAAAATTTCAACCTGACCAAGCAGGCTTTATCACAACAGGGCAGTGCAATGCTAGCCAACCTTGATCAGCAATGGCTTGAAGAAACGCTGGATAAAAGCCGCCTGTCTATTCAGGACAGGTGGACAACAACTGGCCTGATGCGCGGCATGCAATCTTTATTGGCACTACTCATGAGTCAGTTTGAAAGCACTCAGGAAGGCAGCATGCATATTCAACGCCTGCTTGACACAGCGTATACGCGTTTTTATAAAAAACATCAGCTTAAGCGGGTCAACCCACCCGCTTTAAATCTGGAAATGCATCATGCCAAGCTGACAGAGTTAATTCAGTCTACGTCAGATTTCTGTAATGACCCAGTCAACGTCATGACTGAAAAGCATTTTCTCATTAAGAAATTCTACCTGGCACTGGTGGGTCAGGCAGAAGATGTCTTTATTTTGGCGAGATATGATGCAGGCAACTGGTTAAAAAGCGCACTCAATCCTTTGTTTAGTGAAATTAAGGAATATAAAGTCCATTTACAAAAACGACTGGATAACGTCAAAAAAATTCATGAAAATGTGGACACTCTGAAACAGCGTATCAACGACCAGCAAAGTACTATCAGGCATTTGGAAGAACATGTCGCTTTTCTTGATGGCATCATGAAACAGTTTTCAAACCCGCAAGGGGAAACCCCCGACAAGGCAATTGAGCACAATACGGCCCTGCTACATTAATACCACATCATATTGTTCCTGGGTATATTGGCTTTCAACCTGCAGGGAAATGGGTTTGGCGATGAAATCACCCAACTGCGCCAGACTTTGTGACTCTTCCTCCAGGAACATATCTATCACATTTTGAGATGCCAATATCCGGTATTCCCGCGCATTAAATTGACGAGCCTCACGCACGATATCCCGCAGAATTTGATAACAGACGGTCTTTGCAGTTTTCACTTCGCCGCGTCCCTGGCAAGTAGGGCAGGGTTCACACAGAATATGGGCAAGACTTTCGCGCGTTCGTTTGCGCGTCATTTCTACCAGTCCTAGTGCAGTAAAGCCGTTGATAGTCATGCGGGTTCGGTCACGTGACAGCCCTTTTTTGAACTCCGCCAATACAGCTTCGCGGTGCTCTTCATTATCCATATCAATAAAATCCACGATAATGATACCGCCCAGATTTCGCAATCGTAGTTGGCGCGCAATCACCTGAGAGGCTTCCAGATTGGTTTTGAAAATTGTATCATCAAAACTGCGTACTCCGACAAAGCCCCCGGTATTTACATCAATCGTTGTTAGCGCTTCGGTTTGATCAATAATCAAATAGCCACCGGATTTCAGTTCTACCTTGCGCGAGAGCGCTTTTTCAATCTCATCTTCGATGACGTATAAATCAAACAAAGGCCTTTCACCGGAATAATGCTCCAGCTTGGGTAATACGTTACTGGTATAGGCCTGGGCGAAAGACTGCATTTTCAGATAGGTTTCACGTGAATCAACCAAAAGCCGATCCGTTTGCTCATTCACAAAGTCGCGCAATACTCGCAATGCCAGATTGAGATCCTGATACAACAAGGTTTTTTGCGGGGCAGTTTTCGACTTTTCTGCAATATCATTCCATAACTTTCGCAAGTACTCTATATCAGCCAGCAGTTCATTATTTTCTGCCGTTTCTGCCATGGTCCTGATGATAAATCCACCATGTTCCTCCGGTGGCATCAACTGCTGCAATTTCTCGCGCAAGATAACGCGTTCAGCTTCATCTTCTATTCGCTGAGAAATACCGATGTGCGTTTCCTGGGGCAAATACACCAGAAACCGCCCGGCAAAACTGATTTGGGTAGATAAGCGGGCACCTTTGGTGCCAATCGGGTCCTTGATTACCTGTACCAACAGAGACTGACCTTCAAACAATAGCTTTTCAATCGGCTTTTGTTCTTCATCCGTTCTCTGTGCCCAGATATCTGCCACATGCAGAAATGCAGCGCGCTCCAGCCCTATCTCTATAAAAGCCGATTGCATACCGGGCAATACCCGGCAAACCCGGCCCTGATAAATGTTACCCACTAGCCCACGTGCAGAGCTGCGTTCAATATGGAGCTCTTGCACTACGCCAAATTGCATTACAGCAACACGTGTTTCCTGTGGGGTAACGTTAATTAAGATTTCGTCGCTCATATTCCTGGATTCGCTAATTGAACGGGCTGTCGTGTGTCTGGATTATTTTGATCTATCTAATTGAAAGATACCTTGCCGTATCTAAGACAACACATTGCCCTCATATTTTTTTAATAATTGTACAGTTTCATAAAGCGGAAGCCCCATTACACCAGAATAACTGCCTTCAATGCGTGTAATAAACGCTGCCGCAATCCCCTGTATGGCGTATCCACCCGCTTTATCCAGTGGCTCCCCTGTCATGATGTAATGTTTTATTTCAGACTCACTTAACACTGCAAAAGTAACGGTTGAGGTTGAAAGCAACATTTCCACTTTCTCATCAAAAGCCACCGCTACGCAAGTCAGCACTTGATGAGTTTTACCCGAAAGCTTTTTCAACATCGATTCTGCATGCTCGCGGCTATCCGGTTTACCTAAAATCTCTCCTTCGAGGCTAACCATCGTATCCGCCGCCAGCACCACCCGCTTTGGCAAATGTCGTCCTAGTACAGCCTTCCAGCCTGCCTCTGCCTTATTCTGTGCAATGCGCTGGACATAGGTTTCCGGCGATTCCCCTTTCTCTGGGGTTTCATCTACGCCATTACGGCCATGCTCTGTTCTGAGAAGCAATACTTCGTATTTTACATGGATCTGCTGCAGCAACTCTCTGCGGCGCGGACTGGCAGAGGCCAGGTAAATACTCAGATTATTGATCACGCTTTTTTCTCATTATTATTCTCGATGATACGGATGATTCTGAATGATCGAGATCGCCCGATACAACTGCTCCGCCAAAATCACACGCACAAGCCCATGGGGCAGCACCATCGCTGACAGAGACATCAGTAAATCGCCGCTGCGCCGCATATCTTCGTGTAATCCATCTGCACCGCCAATAACAAATGCCACATCACGCCCTGAACGCATCCATTCAGTCATTGCGCTCGCTAATTGCGGTGTTGGCATGCCTTTACCCCGTTCGTCCAGCACTACTTTCATTGCCTGGGGGGGGATGGCGGCCAACAATCGGTCACGTTCTGCTTCCATGATTTGCTGAGTAGATTTTCCGCTGCCGCGTTTCTCCGGCTTAATTTCAACCAGCTCTATTCTGGCCTCGCGGGGCATGCGCTTCGTATACTCTTCAAAACCGGCCACCACCCAGCCTGGCATTTTGTTACCAACAGCAAAAATCCAGAGCTTCATCTATGTATTACTTGGGTGTCACAGTTCCTTCCGTACCTTCTGCTTTTTTACGGCGATCCTCTGCGGCACCCCACAATTGTTCGAGGTTATAGTATTCACGGGTAACCGGTATCATGATATGAACCACGACATCGCCCAGATCAACCAGCACCCATTCCCCACTGTCCTGACCTTCCACGCCCAAGACCGTAGCGCCACGCTCTTTTAATTTCACGATTACATTGTTGGCTAGCGCCTTGGTCTGGCGGTTTGAGTCACCCGTAGCGATAATCATGGCTTCACACATGGAAGTCAGTTTTTTGACGTCCAGTACAGTAATATCCTTTGCCTTGATGTCTTCCAGTGCCGCAACAACGGCTTGTTGCATTTCGTTTGTATCCATTTTGCCTCTACATATATAAGTTATTGGTTTGAATATAATCGAGAACTGCATCGGGTAGCAAATAACGGGGACTTTGTCCCCTTTGCAAACTGTTCCGTATGCTGGTTGCAGAAATATCCAGTGGGGTAATAGGTTGGGTGTAGATGTGACCACTTGGCAATGTATACAAAGCATTCACTTCTGTCCGCTGACGTGAAATCACCTCTTTTTGTAACGCATCAGGCATATTGTCTGCCCATGAAATCTGGGGAAATCCGGGACGGTGTGCTACCACAACATGGGCTAACGCAAATAATGCCTGCCAGTTATGCCAGGATGGCAAACCAAGAAACTGGTCTGCACCCATTAATAAACACAACGGTTGCTCCGGCCCCATCTCATGGCGCAATTCACCCAATGTATCAACAGTATAACAGAGACCATCTTTTCGTACTTCACGCTCATCCAGAACGAACCGCGAATTTGCTTCAATCGCCAGTTGCACCATTTCCAAACGCTGAGAGGATGAAACCGCAGGTTCAGCACGGTGAGGAGGGCGGCCCGCCGGAATAAACCGCACCTCTTTTAAAGCCAGCTCAGTCAGCAGTTCCTGCGCAAGCCGCAAATGCCCAAAGTGGACAGGGTCAAAAGTGCCGCCAAAAATACCTATCGGGGCTAACAACGTGCTCATCGGCTAAACACATGCAAACAAAACACCCCTGATCGCGAACAATCTTTGCACGGCACAAACCGTATCTTCGGGATTTCACGACCAGATTGATCATTCGATAGCTCGATGTTGTTGAATACGCCTGTATCACCCAGGTTCAACTGCTAGCCTCGAACATGACCTTCACCCAGCACAATGTATTTCTGCGAAGTAAGTCCTTCCAGACCTACCGGGCCGCGTGCGTGAATCTTGTCCGTGGAAATACCAATCTCGGCACCTAATCCGTATTCAAAACCATCCGCAAAGCGTGTGGACGCGTTCACCATCACTGAACTGGAATCCACTTCCCGTAAAAAACGACGGGCACGACTGTAGTCTTCTGTCACGATGGATTCCGTATGCTGTGAACTATACGTATTGATATGATCGATTGCAGCATCCATATCCTTTACCACGCGGATCGACAGAATCGGTGCCAAATATTCGGTGGTCCAGTCCTCCTCGGTTGCTGCCAACATCTGCGGTACGATTGCGCGGGATGCCTCACAGCCACGTAGTTCAACGCCTTTATCCTGATAAATTTTGCACAGCGGTGGCAGTACTGATTGCGCCACGCCTTCAGCTACCAGCAAAGTTTCCATCGTGTTGCAAGTACCATATCGAGAAGTTTTGGCATTATCGGCAATCTTGATCGCCTTTTCCTGATCGGCTTTATCATCAATATACACGTGGCACACACCATGCAAATGCTTGATAACCGGGATACGCGCTTCATTGATTAAACGCTCGATCAGCCCCTTGCCACCACGTGGCACAATCACGTCAACAAATTCCCGCATGGTAATCAACTCACCAACGGCAGCACGATCGGTGGTTTCAATCACCTGAACGGAGTTTTCTGGCAACCCGGCGGCTTTCAAACCTTCTCTCACGCACGCTGCAATTGCCTGATTAGAGTGCATCGCCTCGGATCCGCCACGCAGAATAGCGGCATTGCCTGATTTCAGGCATAACCCGGCAGCATCTGCCGTTACATTAGGACGGGCTTCGTAGATAATTCCAACCACGCCCAATGGCACACGCATACGCCCAACCTGAATACCGGATGGCCGGAAATTAAGATCGGTAATTTCTCCTACCGGGTCCGGTAATGCAGCAATTTGGAGCAACCCTTCTGCCATGGAAACAATCCCTTTTTCTGTCAGGGACAAACGGTCCAGCATGGCGCTATCCAGTCCGGCCGTTTTTGCTGCAGCCATATCTATTGCGTTTGCTTCCAACAGTTTGGCAGCGTCACGCTGAATGGCATGTGCCATAGCGGTCAAAGCGGTGTTCTTGGCATTGGTGTCTGACTTTGCCATTTCACGCGATGCTGCCCGAGCCTGACGGCCCACTTGCTGCATATAGACTTTCACATCCATCTTGCTTACCTCTTAAAAACTTTTTCAATTGCAAATATACACGAATTGCTTAAATAACCACTTGAATCATCACTATTTTTTCTGCATTGGCGCAGTGAGCAATAACCCCAGTTGTAAAATTTCGTCCCAGACATCGCCGGAACGCAGACCCTTTATCAATTTATCCAGCGCTGCAGCTTGCTGCAATGCCAGCTTGAGGGTGGGCTCTGCCACTCGCATTAATGCTTTTTCTACCAACGGCTGACGGGATTCCCAGATCCTGGCGGATCGCATCAACTGGTTCAGCGCCGCGCCCTTGCGTTGCCCTTGCTTGATTTTCATCAGGGCCCGGATTTCATTGCTCAGTACCCACAATATGAGTGTTGGCGCTTCACCCTCTCCTTGCAGTCCTTCTACCATTTTAGCAAATCGGATGGTATCACCCATCAACATGGTGTCACCCAGTTTGAAAACGTCGTAACGAGACACATCCAGTACCGCATTTTTGACTTCTTCAAAAGATAATCTGCCTTGTGGCAACAGCAATGATAGTTTCTGGATTTCCTGCTTTGCTGCGGTTAAATTGCCTTCAACACTATCCGCCAGAAATTCAAGGGTTTCTTTATCCGCCTGCTGGCCTTGATTAGAGAGGCGTTGCTGAATCCACTGGGGCAGACGGTTTCGTTCTACTGGATATACCGCCACCACAACCCCGGCGCTTTCCAGCGATTTGAACCATTGGGAATTTTGCGTTTGCCGTTCAAGTTTGGGCAACGTCACCAGTGTGACCGTATCCTGAGGCAGCGACCCGCAATATTGCTGAATAACCTTGCCGCCTTCTATGCCCGGCTTTCCGCTGGGGATGCGCACATCCAGCAGCCGCTGATCCCCAAACAGCGAAAAACTGTTCCCTGAAAAAAGCAGGTTTTCCCAGCTGAATCCGGCTTCAACGGTAAAGATTTCCCTTCCCGCATAACCCGATTTTTTGGCGGCTGCCCGTATCCAGTCAGCCGCTTCTAATGCCAGCAATGGCTCATCGCCATGCACGACATACAGCGGCGCCAACTTTCCCTGCAAATGCTGAGCGAGTTGTTCTGGCCGCACATTCATATTGTTACTGGTTCAACTTGGGCACTTGCAACCGTCGGAACAGCTGCTGGACCGCATCAGACTGCATATCACGATAAAGCAAAGCTTCTTCCGATTCCTTGGCAAGTAACTGCGTATCATCATAGGAAACTTCCCTTTTCAGCGAAATTTCACCTTGGGGTCTCAAATCTTTTCCCTTTCCATCATGCACTCGGTAAGCAATATTATAAAGTAACTTATATTCCCGTACCCGACCGCCACCGCTCAAGGTCAGAATAACTTTCTGCCTGGTTTCACCCACGATTTGCACTATGCCTTGTGCTTCGGAAGGATTATCGACGAGTTTTGTTGCACTACCTGATCTGACCGCACGTTTCAGTTCATTAACAAACGGAGAATCACGGTTTCCATCAATATAGAGCGTTTCAAAAGGCAAAGTTGCCTGGCCGCGCAAATGGAATCCACAAGATGCCAGCATCAGACTCAGTACTGCAACAAATAAAATACGCACTCACAGCTCCCTAACAGTTTGTAATAAGGGGTTCAAAACCACTATACAACAATATTAACCAAACGCCCCGGCACAACTACCACTTTCTTGGGTGGCTGCCCATCCAGAAATTTCTGCACAGCAGCATTAGCCAACGCCAGGCGTTCAATTTCCGCCTTATCCGTGTCTTTGGCAACGCGCATATTGCCACGCAACTTGCCATTCACCTGCAACACCAGTTCTATCTCATCCTGCACCAGGGCAGTTTCATCCACTTTTGGCCAGCCTGCATCCAGCAAATTCACGTTCGGCTTAAGTACCGCCCAGAGAGCATGACCAATATGGGGCACGATAGGAGAAAGCATTTGCACCGCTTTTTCCAACGCCTCCTGCCTGACACTCCTTCCTGCAGGGGTAGAATCATCCATCTTGCCTAGCGCATTCATCAGTTCCATGATGGCAGCAATTACCGTATTAAATGTCTGGCGCCGTCCGTAATCATCCGTTACTTTCTGAATGGTTTGATGTAACTGGAAACGCAACGCCTTCCATTCAACGCTCAACTCACCCCCTGCGTACGCAGGCACAACGCCTTGAGCAACATGTTCCTGCACCGCTTTCCACAGCCGTTTCAGGAAACGGAACGCACCTTCCACACCGGCATCCGACCATTCCAGACTCTGCTCAGGCGGGGCGGCAAACATCATGAACAAACGCGCAGTATCGGCACCATATTGATCAATCAAACCCTGCGGGTCAACCGTATTGCCTTTGGATTTGGACATTTTGGAACCGTCTTTCAGCACCATACCCTGGGTAAGCAAGTTGTTAAATGGCTCGCTGGACGTGACCAGACCCGCGTCCCGCATTAATTTATGGAAAAAACGCGCATATAATAGATGCAAAATGGCATGTTCTATCCCACCAATATACTGGTCAACAGGCAACCAGTAATTGGCCCGTTCATCCAGCATGGCATTGCCGCTATCATGGCTGGCAAAGCGGGCGTAATACCAGGAAGACTCGACAAAGGTGTCCATGGTGTCGGTCTCGCGTTTTGCTTCGCCACCGCATTTAGGGCAAGTGGTTTGGTAAAACTCGGGCATTTTTTTGATAGGTGAACCGATATCGATTTTCACATCTTCCGGCAACACCACGGGTAAATCGGTTTCCGGCACGGGCACATCGCCACAACTTGCACAGTGAATAATCGGTATCGGGCAACCCCAGTAGCGTTGACGGGAAATTCCCCAGTCACGCAAACGGAACTGGGTGCGCTTGCTACCCAGTGATTTGGCTTCCAGATCCCCGGCAATGGCATCAAATGCCGACTGAAAATCCAATCCGTCATATTTCCCGGAATTCACGCAAACGCCGTGTTCAGCGTAGGCATCCACCCACTCGCCGTTAACATCAATGGTTTCATAACCACCAGATTTTGAAGTAATAACGGTTTTGAGCGGCAAACTGTATTTACGGGCAAATGCAAAATCCCGCTCATCATGGGCTGGCACAGCCATGACAGCACCCTCGCCGTAACCCATCAGTACATAATTGGCCACCCACACCGGCAGTTTTTCACCATTTAAGGGGTGCAAAACGAACTGCCCAGTTGGCATGCCCTTTTTTTCCATGGTGGCGAGATCAGCCTCGGCCACACCGCCATGCTTGCATTCAGCAATAAAGGCAGCAAGCTCGGCATTATCTTTAGCGGCTTCCATCGCCAGTGGGTGCTCACCGGCAACTGCCACATAGGTTGCGCCCATCAGCGTATCTGGACGAGTGGTATAAACCTTGAGCACACCTTCACCCGTTGCATACGGAAAATGCACTTCGCAACCAAAGCTCTTGCCAATCCAGTTGCGCTGCATGGTCTTCACCTGATCGGGCCATCCCGTCAGGTTATCCAGTTCCGCCAGCAATTCTTCGGCGTAGGCGGTAATCCGCATAAAGTACATGGGGATATCGCGCTTTTCCACCAACGCACCACTGCGCCACCCACGACCATCAATCACTTGCTCGTTGGCAAGCACCGTCATATCTACCGGGTCCCAGTTTACCTGGGCAGTTTTCTTATAGATCAGGCCTTTTTCGAACAGTTTGGTAAACAGCCACTGTTCCCAGCGGTAATATTTTGGCTGGCAAGTAGCAAACTCCCGATCCCAGTCAATCGCCAAACCAAGCGATTTTAGTTGTCCGCGCATGTAATCAATATTGGAATACGTCCACGCTGCAGGCGCTACTTTATTTTGTATGGCCGCATTTTCTGCAGGTAATCCGAAAGCATCCCACCCCATTGGCTGTAAAACGTTATAGCCCTGCATGCGGTGGAAACGAGAAAGCACATCCCCAATCGTATAATTGCGCACATGCCCCATATGGAGTTTGCCGGAAGGGTAGGGGAACATGGACAGACAATAGTATTTAGGCTTGTCTGAAGCCTCGTTTGCCTTGAATGCCTGGGTAGACTCCCAGTATTGCTGGGCATCCTTTTCAACCTGTTCGGGATGGTATTGCATATCCATGTCTTGCATGACTCAAAATCCGTGATTACCTTGAAAAACCAGCATTATACAGCAAGGAGGCTTTACCCGGATATCTCATCAATTCGAGGCTCAGCGTTCACAAGAAAGGGACATTGACGGCAGGCTTACGCTGCATACTGATTAGCAGGCAGAGAAGCATTTTGCTTTCCCTGCCTTAGCGAATGGGCTACTTACTCGCGGCAGCCGCCATCACTGCGTTATACGCTGAAGAACCGACATAACCATCGGCATCGAGATGCTTGGCACGCTGAAAATCCCGCAATGCGCGGCGAGTATTGGGTCCGGCCAAACCGTCTGGCTGGCCCGAATTATATCCCAGCACATTAAGCGCAACCTGCAATTCGCGGGTTTGAGAGGTGGTCAACGGCACGTTATCCTTCGGCCAGGCGCCAGTAATAGTTGCGCCACCGGCAATCCCTTCGGCCAGATACGCAACACCGAGCGCATATGATGTGGAATTATTATAGCGTTTGATCACCCTGAAATTCGGGAAAGTTAAAAATCCTGGGCCACCCCTCCCTGCAGGTAGTTCCAGCCTTGCAGCTCGTTCAAGGTCTTCAGCGCTCCAGGCTTCACCGCCAGCACGACGAAGCCCGCGCGCCGCCCATTCGCTGACCAGATAACTGCGCTCCGGATCCCACTGGTCCAGTTTAAATGTGTCGGGGACAACCACTTCCTGCACTACCGGAGCACCTGACTGCCACCCTGCCTGCTTGAGCAAATTAGCTGCAGAAGCCAAAGCATCAAACTCATCAGTCCAGATATTGCGGCGACCATCACCATCCCAGTCAGCGGACCACTCAAGATAAGCAGTCGGGATAAATTGAGTCTGGCCCATTGCTCCGGCCCACGAGCCGGTAAGTTGATCTCGTGTTGCAAAGCCGCGATCAATCATTTGCGCTGCAGCAATTAGCTGGCTTTCTGCCCACTCGCGACGACGGCCTTCCCACGCCAGGGTTGCCAGAGATCGAATAATGTCATTATTGCCGGTAATCGTACCGTAGGAACTTTCCAGCCCCCATACGGCAAGCAAAATTTCAGCGCGTACGCCATAGCGTGCAGCTATCGCATTAATTGTTTTACGACGGGATGCATAGGCCTCCCTTCCGTTGAATATCCGCAAATCTGATGCCGCACTCTCAAGATAGGACCAGATCGGACGTACAAATTCCGGCTGGCTTTGATCACGCTCAATAATCCGCTCATCGGGCTCAAGCCCATCAAGCATGGAGGCTATCGTCTCAGGCTTTGCACCCGCATTGCTCAACCGAATGCGAAAACCGGCAAGCCAGTCAGAAAATAGCATCCCCTCCTGCTTCGCCACTGCCTGATCCACGTCCTTTAAACCACAATTGGGACATGGCTCAGCCTTCTGTGGCTGACTTTGTTCGGGGGAAGCTTTCACCGCTTGCCCATTTGCTGCACAGCCGAAGATTGTCATCGAAACTAAAAATGCGGCTGCTTTTGCAGCTATTTTCTTATTCATTTTTCTCATCCAACCTTATCCTCAAAAAAACCGATCGACCAACAAGGGCTTGCTCCAACTTCTCAAACCAGATGCGGGGCGCCGTTTTTACCTTCTTTGTTCTCAACACTACCAAAAGATGTAATCATTCGCTAAAACAGACAACTATTATAACCGCTATTATCCACATGCACGTTTGCCTGCGACTTGCGGCACATAGTCTGGCCTGGTCTGCAAATTACAGCCGACAAACATTCCGGGCTTTATTCACAGATTATTGCAAAATGATGTTTTCAAACCAATTGCCCCAAAATTTGATCCCCTTCAATCTGTTGCCGATAGTTTCTCAAGCCACCCGCTGCGATTCCGTGCCACCTAGTGACAAAAGCAGCGCTAAGAAGCTATACTGACTCATTTTTATCATTTAAAAGCTGTAGGAGAGCCTGATGTCCAAGAAGCATCCTGTTATCGCTGTGACCGGTTCATCCGGCGCCGGTACTACCACGGTAAAACGTGCTTTCGAGCATATTTTCCGCCGTGAAAATCTGAACCCTGCCATTGTCGAAGGTGATAGCTTTCACAGCTTGGATCGCACCGCATTCAAAGAAGCGGTAGCCAAGGCTGAAAAAGCCAAAACCCGCGCACCTAGTCACTTTGGGCCAGAAGCCAACCACTTCGACAAAATTGAAGAGTTGTTCAAAACCTATGGTGAAACCGGTTCGGGCAAGCGTCGCTTCTACCTGCACAATGACGAAGAGGCTGCTCCATACAAGCAGGCTGCTGGTACTTTTACCCCTTGGAAAGCGATTCCCAAAGGAAGCGACCTGCTGTTTTATGAAGGTTTGCATGGCGGCGTTGTAAATGGCAAGGTTGACGTATCCAAGTATGCGGATTTGCTGATTGGCGTTGTGCCTATTGTGAATCTGGAGTGGATCCAGAAAATTCATCGCGATTGCGCTGAGCGTGGTTACTCCGCTGAAGCTGTCACTGACACGATTTTGCGCCGTATGCACGACTATGTGCACTACATCACACCGCAATTTTCTCGCAGCCATGTTAACTTCCAGCGCGTGCCAACGGTTGATACATCAAACCCGTTTATCGCTCGTGATATCCCCACACCGGATGAGAGCTTCATCGTTATCCGCTTCAAGGATGCCAAGAAAGTGGATTTCCCTTACATGCTTAACATGATTAACGGTTCTTTCATGTCCCGTCCTAACACCATCGTCGTGCCTGGCGCGAAAATGGGCTTTGCGATGGAAGTGATTCTGACACCGCTGATTCATGAAATGATTTTGAACAAGAAAAAAGCGAAATAACGGGTTCCTCCGTATTTTCAGACCGGCATAGTGAAGCAGTTGCTTTACTTGCCGGTTTTTTTATTCTGCTAACTCTATAACAATTGATTTTACTCTTCCGCTAATTTGCGTCTTATCAAAGCCGAATTTTTTCCAACTGTACACGCAAGTGACTTCCTGGACTTACCGAAAATCTTCACGATCATTTTACTTGCGCAGCATTACCATTCGACCGTTCCGTGCTTAGCCCCTGACCTTCGCTTACAGTGGAGTAAAACTGATTCAAATTTATACCTGACGTTAAAGAATTCATAAAGTGATAATTGGTTAGTGCTTCACCCAATTTTTGGGGATATTTTCCCTTTAAGGTAAATCCCAATATGGCGTTTCGCCAAATGATTCGCACAGCAGATCAATAAATACCCTTACTTTTTGCGACAAATGTCGCCTACTAGGATAAACCGCCTGTATGTTGACTGAAGGGTGTGTGTATTCAGGTAATAATACCTGCAAGTTTCCTGCTTTTATGTCTTCCCATACATCCCAGACAGGGCGCAATGCAATTCCTGCATCGGCATAAATAGCTGCTCTTAAAGCATCACAATTATTCGTTTCAAAATTACCGGTTACTTTTACACTGTGGGGTTTACCGTTTGAGTTGATGAATTGCCATTGATCTAAAGGAGTTGGATTGGCAAATAACAGCACATTATGATTAATAAGATCATCAGGTGTTTGGGGGCTGCCGAATTTTTTAAGATAAGAAGGTGTCGCAACTACTTTTCTTCGATCTATTCCAAGATGCCTTGCTACTAAATTAGAATCTTTCATGTCGCCAATACGGACAGCAACATCGTATCCTTCTTCAATAATATCAACTTTAGTGTCCGATAAATGAAGTGATAAACGCAAATCCGGGTAACGCCTTAAAAACTCGGGAACCAGAGTGGCAATATGCAAACGTCCAAATGCAGCTGGGACGGTGACACGTAAAGTGCCTTTAGGTTGGCTATGCCCGCTGGTAATGAGCGTTTCTGCTTCATCAAGCTCGGCCAGTACTCGCACACAATAGTCATGATAGCGAATTCCTTCTTCCGTTATGCACAGTTTTCTAGTCGAGCGATTGAGTAAACGAACGCCCAACTGTTCTTCAAGGCGTTGCAACCGCTTACTGACAACCGCGCTTGAAAATCCCAACTCTCGTCCAGCGGCAGACAAACTTCCGGCTTTTATAACGGCGACAAAAATAACCAAGTCAGTGATGTTTTCAACCAGCATATTGTTAACTAAATAGAGAAAGTGAATCAATTATATAAGCAATTATCAAATTAACGCGAATAGTAGATGATGATGTTTCTGCCAATTAGGATTTTGGTTGTGGCGCAATTTAATATGAAAGGGGCAAATATTATGAATAGGACATCATTAGCTATTGTGAGCGAATCCGATCAGTTGGAACGGGATAGATTTAACCAGTGGTTTAAGGAGGAATTTGAAAAGGAAAGCAATATTCGTGCAGAGGCTAAAACCAATACCATGGCGTTGATTGCAACCAAAGGTACATTGGATTGGGCATACCCACCTTTTATCTTGGCCTCCACGGCATCAGCACTCGGGTGGGAAGTGTCTATCTTTTTTAGTTTCTATGGCTTGGAGTTATTGAAAAAAGACTTGCAGCTAGGTGTGTCGCCACTGGGGAATCCAGCCATGCCCATGAAAATGCCCATTGGACCAGAATGGTTTCGTGGTATTGACTGGAAAATTCCGAATATAGTGATGGGCAATATTCCAGGATTTGAGTTGATGGCCAAATCGATGTTTAACAGTACCTTAAAGCAGAAGGGTGTTGCGAGTATTGAAGAGCTACGTTCTGCCTGCATTGAAGCTGAAGTTAAATTGGTTGCGTGCCAGATGACGGTGGATTTATTCGGATATAGCAAAACGGACTTTGTGCCGGAAGTCGCTGAATGGGTTGGAGCAGCGAGCTTCCTTCCATTGGCTGCCAAAGCGGATGTATGTTTATACATTTAATGCCATTTTGGAACTGGCCCACAACCGGCAAATGACTCGAATCGTTGGATAACCTGACCAACGATGAGGGTCTCTTCAGGATCTATATCCCCATTTACTGTAAACACCCTGAACCACTCTCAAATCATCATGCACCAACCTCTGCCTTCATTTTAATGTAGGGAAAAATGCGATCTCGTCACCATTCTGAACGGGGGCATCCGGTTCAACAAAACGCTTATTTATAGTGATCTGAAGCTTCGTTACATCGGCCAGGGCCTTTTGATACTGCTGACCACGTTTTATGAGACTTTCCAACAAAGATTTCACATCCAGCACGTCTTCAGGCAACGGTATTTCTTCCTGAGCGCAACCAATCACGTCCACCAATCCCATGAAATACAATATTTTTATCATTTTTGTCCCCTGTTTCGCCAACGGTAAATTGCCCACATGAGCAAACCAGCCAGCAAGAAAAATCCTAATATGGCTTCTTCATAGTGGCGTATGTCTGCTATCAGTAATTCAAGCACACTGCCAAAAAAGTAACCCAGCGTACCTATTACAACAGCCCAAACGGCTGCACCCACCATATTCAATATCAAAAATCGGTGCCACAGTATGCCGCTCATCCCTATGGCAACCGGTCCAACAATTCGCAAACCGTAGAGAAAACGGATGACTAAAATAAGCAGGGTATGATATTTGTGCAGCAATGATTGAACATGGGTTGCGCGCTCGGCCAACCGTGGGTAACGCGCCAGAATCGCAACACCTTTATGCTGACCAAGTAAAAAATAAAGTTGATCGCCTAGAAAACTGCCTGCAAATGCCACCGCGATTACTAGCGGCAGATCGAGATAACCACGAAATGCGGCAAATCCGGCCATCACCAGAACCGTTTCACCTTCCAGAAAAGTACCTAGTAAAACGGCGAAGTAACCATAATTTTCGATGAATGATTGGAGTGTCACGCTAACCTTAAATTTGCCCGATTATTTTTCAAGGGGGTAGCCTTCCGCGTCCCATAATTCAACACCGCCTGCCAGGTTATATACGGTTGCAAAACCCATTTGCTGCAATGTCAGTGCAGCCAGAGCACTGCGCCCCCCGCTTTGGCAATAAAGCAGGATAGTTTCATCCTGTGCATGACACAGTCGCTCATCCCTATACTTGGTACCGGCGTCTGCAGCGCCCTCCAGCAACCCACGGGGAATGCAAATTGCGCCGGGTAAATGGCTTTTTTCAAACTCATAGGGTTCTCTGATGTCCACAACCAGGACTTTCTCTTCTTCGAGATTGTCTTTTGCTGTGTCAGCATCCCATTCATTGATCTGTTTGCGTGCTTCGCGCACGAAATCCCCAAGCGTCATCGCCATGATTTATAATACCTTCTCAATTAATCTTTTCGCCAAGTTTCACCACAACGCTAAAAACCAGTATTTTTGATTCGCCTGTTTCCTGGTTATTTGTGAACTTTAATAAAAACAGGGTCATACGGTTTTGCTCTTGGCTACCATCCGGAAATTCTAGCACATGCCTTCTTCAATTTTATCTGGTCTCAACCCTCCTCAACTTGAAGCAGTCACGTTGCCCCATGAATCCGCGCTGATTTTAGCAGGCGCGGGGAGCGGTAAAACACGGGTACTCACTACCCGAATCGCTCACCTGATCCAAACCGGACAAACCAGCCCAAACGGTATTTTAGCGGTGACCTTTACCAATAAAGCCGCAAAAGAAATGCTGGCGCGTCTTTCTACAATGCTGCCCATCAACCTTCGCGGCATGTGGATTGGCACATTCCATGGGCTATGTAACCGCTTACTTCGTGCTCATTATCATGACGCAGGACTGCCGGCACTATTTCAGATTCTGGACAGTGCAGACCAGCTTGCCACCATCAAACGCTTATTGAAGAGCCTGAATGTAGACGATGAAAAATATCCCCCCAAACAGGTACAGCATTTTATCAATAGCAACAAAGAGTCCGGCATCCGTGCGGCCAAGGTAGAAAGCTATGATGCTTTCACCCACAAACTGACTGAGCTATATGCGGCCTACGACGAACAATGCATCCGTGAAGGGGTCGTGGACTTTGCCGAATTACTGTTGCGCTGCTATGAACTGCTCAGCCGAAATGAAATACTGCGGGAGCATTATCAGCGAAGATTCAATTATATTCTGGTGGACGAATTCCAGGATACCAACCGCCTGCAATACCTTTGGTTGAAGCTATTGGCAGGTAGTAACAGTGCTGTTTTTGCTGTGGGTGACGATGATCAGTCCATTTATGCCTTCCGTGGCGCCCATTCCGGCAACATGCGCGATTTTGAACAGGATTTTGCCGTAGAGAAAGTCATTAAGCTGGAGCAAAACTACCGTTCACATGGCAATATTCTGGACGCCGCCAATGCACTGATCAGCCAGAACAGAGGGCGTTTGGGTAAAAACCTGTGGACCTCTGAAGGCTCAGGCGAACCGATCCGCCTGTATGAAGCGGCTTCTGACCTGGAGGAAGCGTCTTTTATCGTAGATGAAGTGCGCAACTTGCACAAAAATGAAGGCTTGGCGCTTTCTAACATGGCCCTGCTTTACCGTTCCAATGCGCAATCCCGCATTTTGGAGCACGCGCTCTTCAGTGCAAATATTCCCTATAAAGTGTACGGTGGCCTGCGATTTTTTGAACGCCAGGAGATCAAGCATGCGCTGGCCTATCTGCGCCTCACAGCCAATGCCAATGATGACGGCGCGTTCTTGCGTATTATCAATTTCCCCACGAGAGGTATTGGTAACCGCAGTCTGGAACAGCTTCAGGATATAGCAAAGCAACAAAACATCAGCCTGTGGCAGGCTGCCACATCGGGTGCATTAAGTGGAAAGGCCGGCAGCAATATCGCTACATTTATTCAATTGATCAACTCCATGCGCGAAACCTGCACCGGGCTTCCGCTACAAGAACAAATGGAACATATTCTGGTTCATAGCGGTTTGTATACGCACTACCAGAACAGCAAAACCGAATCAGACCGCGTTGAAAATCTGGATGAACTGGTGAATGCAGCCACACTGTTCATGAATGACTTTGAAAACCAGCAGCAAGCGGATAGTGAACAACAAGATGTACTGGCCTCATTTCTCACCCACGCTTCTCTGGAAGCAGGGGAGCATCAGGCCATTGCGGGTTCCGATGCGTTACAGTTAATGACCGTACATGCTGCCAAGGGATTGGAGTTTCATGCGGTATTTTTGAGCGGGATAGAAGAAGGCCTATTCCCTCACGAACAAAGCCTGAATGAAAGAGATGGCATCGAAGAAGAACGGCGATTGATGTATGTTGCCATTACCCGTGCCAAGCGCAGATTGTATTTAAGCCTGGCTCAAAGCCGCATGCTGCACGGGCAAATCCGTTACGGCATACCTTCACGCTTTTTATCCGAATTACCTCCTGAACTGCTCAAGCGCATTAATACCTGGGCGCAACCGGCCTATGCCGAACAAACTTATTCCACTAAATCTGCCAGCAAGCCCATAAACCGATCCAGTAACAATGACTCCCCCTGGCACATTGGGCAAAGCGTGACTCATCCCAAATTTGGTGCCGGGGTGATTATCAACCATGAAGGGAAGGGAGGCGATGCCAGAGTACAAGTGAATTTCAGCCAGTCCGGGGCTAAATGGCTGGCATTGGAATATGCCAAACTGGAACCTGCTTAACCCTTACTAACTGGTGCTATCGCTCCTAATCCAGCAGTCACAAGCTCATCATCTTCTGTCCGTAATGCGATTCAATAGCGGCCATCCCGTCGGCAAAATCCATCCAAAACTAAAGCTTTATGCAATGAGGTTATTGATTTGCAGTATTATTACATCAGATACGGACAGGATAATTTATGGAGTTGCATTGAATCAACAACTTAATGGAAATAAGCACGCTTTCTTATTAACAATAATTCTGACCTCTGGGTCCGTATAATAACTGTTGGGTGTCTTAAGCATGAGTGATCGTGAACTTGAAGCTCTTGGTGAGCCGGACCTCCAAATTGCGGGGCTTCGCGTCTGGGTACATGGCCGCCAGTTTCCTCAATTGCAAGACTATTGGGATGGAAACTGGCTCAGAGTTACAGCGTATTGCTCATACCCACAATCTTCAGTTTGTGTGCACGGCTCCTTTGTCCACCTCGGAGAAATCCACGGCCTGCACCGAGAAGTGGAAGCGCTGCATCAAACACTTCAGGGGCAAGCAGAGTTGCGGTGCATTGAGCCGAATCTTGGAGTTGAGCTTCAAGCACAAACTGGTGGGCACATTCGGGTCAAGATATCCATCACGCCAGACCACATGACCGAGTCGCACTCATACACCGACGGTTTCGATCAAACATACCTTCCGCCAATAATCGGGGGCTGCAAAGCGATTCTGGACAAGTTCCCTCTCAGAGAACCGGAGGCGCTGCAACGGTGAAGCAGACGCCCAACCCATCAATCGAGTGGATCTCGCGCATAAAACCGCGCGAGGCCGCTCATTTCAGACGTAGCCACAAGAGAGAATTCATGAGCCACCGAATTGCACAATCGCTTCTCGCCTTCACAGCGCTTGGTCTGATGGCCCTATCGGGATGCGCGTCGGCGCCAGCCGAAAAGCGGATCGACAACATTCCTATGTATGGCCAACCTGCGATACCTCGCCCCGACTTCCTCAAGCAAGCGGACGAAGATTTCATCAAGCAAGCATCCGAAGGATTTGGAAACAGGGAGGCCGCGAGTAAGGCCTGGTTTGCACAAGCTGAACAATTCGTTGCAAAAGATGATCTCGACTTTGCAATGCGTCGGTATAACCAGTCGTGGTTATTGAATCCAAACAACTACCAACCTTATTGGGGTTTTGGTCGTGTGATGCTTCAGCGCGGGAAATTTGAAGAAGCAATCCAGTACCTGGAGAAATCCAAACAACTCGCAGATGATCCGTTTCAAAAAACAGCTCTGCTTTCTGATCTGGGCTCAGCATATTCTGCACAAGCCGAGAGCACGCCGATGGAAAAGGTGCAGGATAGAGCACGATTGTTTTCTTTGGCCAATCAGAATTTTTCCGAGAGCACAGCCCTTGATCCAACTTACGGGAATAGCTGGCGACGTTGGGCCATGTCCTCATATGAACAAGGCAACTATGCAGGTGCATGGGAGAAGGTTAAGAAAGCGCGGGTGCAAAATGCACGGCCGCTTCCACCAACATTTCTTCATGCTCTAGAACAAAAGCTACCAGAACCCAACTAGGCGGGAATGTGGCTAACCCGGTCAACCTCGCTCCCTCCGGTCGTTGGACGGCGCTGAAGCTCACCGGTTAACTCTACGTTAAGCTCCTGAAATGAGATACCTTACAAATATTCCCAAATCAGAACAAGATCGACTGAGAAAAGTATTTCCTGACTTGGTTAATTTGATTTGTAACATTGAGCCGTATGATTACAAAAAAACATTCATGTCCATCTTTGATCACTGTTTGGGTCTTGAAGAAGCAAGTTAACTACTGGATAAAGTTTCACTTGAAGAGCAAAAAAGAAGAGATGATGCTTTTTGCAAATTCAATGAAATTCTCATTCAGAGCACGGCATGTTACAAGGTGAGTTTACGTGGCAGAAAAAAGGATCGAGTGCTATTCAAACAATTCAACACAGACAAAACAGCTCTAGAATATATAAATCCATTTTCATGGCCACACTTCTTCGTTGCCTTGCCTGAATATGAGGCAATCTATTACCAATCATGGGATGACACGGTTATATTTTTCTATATTAACGACAAGATTACAGAGTACCTAAGCGATCTAGCTTCAAAAAGTGGCTTGCATGTGTATGCCTAATCGAAACTTAACAAGTAGCTCCAGCGGACGCGCCAAAAGCGCGCGCTGCTGAGCATGGTCGTTAAAGATCAATAAAAAAAGAATTCAGCAAATCGTAGGTGCAAATACGTTCACATATCATTCATAAAGGAGTCGAGTCATTGCTCTTACACCCCGAGCACCACCATCACCCATTCCCCTTTTTCTTTGTGAAAGCCGCATTTTCTGAAGAACAATGCGCTGCGCTTGAGCAGCTATTTTTGCAAGACAGTGAATGGCAGCATCAGGATGGTGAGTTTTACCGCTGTTCTCTTTGCAACGTTACCGAGAGTATTCCAGCAACGTTTCAGACCGAAATACTCGCAAGAATGCGCGAGATTACTGGATTACCACTCGTCAATCGTGTGGTGGTCACGGCTCAACGAATGCTGCCCGGACAAGTCATTGGTATACACAGTGACCGGCCGCTATTAGGCTATGAAATTGTGCGGCTGGTCGTGCAATTCAATAAGCAATGGCAAGCTGAACATGGCGGTGTTTTGGAATTATTCTCATCTCCAGAGGGAGAAGCCGAATTCAGTGTTAATCCTGAATACAACAAAGCCGTTGGCTTTCTGTTGCACGAGGATTCTTATCATGGCGTTACTGAAGTTACCCAGCCACGCCAAACCATAGTCTTCAATTTCTGGCACATGGCGAACACGCCCGAACTGGCGGCACACGTTCAAGCTTTGTTTGCCAACCTTAATTTCTCTGAATTTCCGGTAACGCTCGATCCTATTGCCTCGGCAGCAGAATCTAGTTTGCCTGAAGACGTGACATTTCGTGCAGGCACAGCAGCGATTGCACTGCATCGCTGGGGCTATGACGCGGAAACCATTGTGACTGGATACCAGCACAGTGCGGGGCTTTCTACCTGTGATACCAGCGATGCAGAATCCCATGCAGCTGTGCTATTGGCGGACTGGATGGCGTACTTGTACCGGGATTCTTTTGATCTAATGCGCTGGAATCGCCTGCAAAGCGCACTTGCCGGAATAGAAATGTTTCCGCGCCTGATGCCCACATGGCAGCTTTGTTTGCCGGTATGGAATGAATTGCTTCGGTCGTAATAATCAAGTCAGCTACAGATGCTGCATTTTGCAGCCAGTTTTCTGACCTTAAACCAAACTAACTCGAATTAGCCGTTGAAGGATTTAACAAATGGCCCACAGGAAAACCCGAAACCCTGATAATTTATTACATCACCAGGCAGTAAGTTAATCAGCGACTGGATCAGGTGTTGTTGATTCCGGCTCAGGTGATACGAAAATATCCCTGTATCCACTGTAGATGGAACCCACCAATAAAACAAAAAAGATGAATATCACTGGAAAAACCAGCAGCGTCGCAATGGTTTGCCCCATTGCAGGGCCACCCAGCTTGCTGAATATCGCAATAATAATACCCAGCAAATAAGACACGATTAAATCAGCCAGCAAATACAACATGCCATAAACCAGAAATGGCCACATGTTGCGGATGGATGCCTTGAAAGACAGGACCATGGCAGCTACAGGGGGCACTTTATCAAATATTACCAGTGCCGGCGCAAACCAGACGGCGGTGGTAAATGGCAAAAAAATGAGCAAGCCTACGATGGACGGCCAGATCAGGTTGCTGCTGGCTTCTTTAAAGGCTTCTACATCTGAGCTCTCTGAAGCCATCAGCTTCAAAAGGGCGTCAAACTCGGTTCCCCATCCCATCGTTAATATCCAGATGGTAATCATCGCAGCCAGCAACGAAAAACCGCCTATGGCTACAAGTGGTTTAGGGGTAGATTTAAACCCGGCCAGGAGGTGTTTGAGTTCTAGCGGTTTGCCTTCTTCCAGATCTTTCACACCGAGCAGCAACCCCGCTTGCAGTATTGGCCATAACATAAAAAAAGCCACAATGCCGATCACCGGTACTGCCATCAGAAACAGGCTGCCAAAAAAAGACAACGCCATGATTGCCATCCACAACGAGGGGTTAGCTAAAAATATGTGCCAACCATCTCGGAGCCATTTCCACCCATAAAGTGGATTTAATTTACGTATAACCATTTATTTAATTCAAGTTTAGATCAGACCCACAACCGCTGCAGTTCGTTCTGAGCAGTAATGTGGCCTTGCAGGATACGCTGAAAGTGAGAAGGGTCTTTGGCATGAGTCAGTTCGCCAGCCCTCGGGAAGTGAAAATCGTACAAGCGGGATAGCCAGAAACGTAAAGCCCCGGCGCGTAGCATAACTGGCCAGGCACCGCGTTCCAGTGCTGTAAAAGGGCGCGTAGCATGGTATGCCTTCAGCAATGCCAGCATGCGTTCGCGGTCCAGCTGCCCATCAGCATCCACACACCAGTCATTCACGGTAATGGCTACATCGTAAAGCCAGGCATCGTTGCACGCATAGTAAAAATCAATGACCCCACCAATGGTGTCGCCATTAAACAGGACATTATCGCGGAACAGATCTGCATGGATAACCCCTCTAGGCAAATCCTGAAAACGGTATAACGCCTGATAACGCAATTCTTCCTTGAGCATTTCAGCTTCTGCCGGTGGCAGTTTGGGTAACACTTCGGGGGCAGTCACTTTCCACCAGTGGGGGCCACGCGAGTTTTCCATGGTTGCGCCATAGGATTTTCCCGCCAGATGAATATCGGCCAGCATTTCGCCTACTTGCGCGCAATGATGCGCTGTAGCCAGTTCGATGGATTTGCCTTGCAGGCAGCTGACGAGGCAGGCAGGCTTGCCTTCCAATTCGCCCAGAAAAGAATTGTCCTGACTGGCTATCGGGCTGGGGCAGGGCACACCATGACTGGAGAGATGCGCCATCAGATTGATGAAATAGGGCAATTCTTTCGCCGTCAATTTCTCAAACAGGGTCAGCACAAAACGGCCATGACTGGTTGTGACAAAGTAATTGGTGTTTTCGATGCCGGAAGCGATTCCCTGTAAATCGCTCAGGGAGCCAATCGCATAGCGCTTGAGCCAGAGAGTCAGCTGCTCTGTGGAGACGGTTGTATAAACAGACATAATTTAATCGTAGAGGATAAACAGAAAAAGCATGATGAATACTGCTTATCCTTAAAACTTCATCAAAACCCACTGGGGTACGCGCACGCCTGAATCCAGATTATCCTGTCGAGCAAACTGGCCATCGCCACGCTGATCAACCAGATAATATGACACGCCATGTGGCGGTGTGACTTTCAGCATATAAAGCCGGCCATTAAGGCGATACTGTTCTACTTTGTCTTCGCCCTGCTTGATAATGGTTACTTGCGGCTCCATAGACTCATCCACCATTGCTGGCGGCTCTGGCAGCGGCTCCAAATCTTTCGGTTGTGTGCCGGTACCTGCTGCATAGGCAGGGAGTGTAGTCAGACAAAACATGAGTGTAGCGATTGTGTGGCGCATAGGATTTCCTTTAATTTAAACCCATTTTAGCATGATTATCCCGCCTGCTTACAGGCTAAGCTGGATCTCGCGTTCTTCTGCAGATGGCTCGAAACCACGGGCTTCGTAATGCTTGAAGATGGCGTCTACGACTTCCTTGGGTTCATTGATAATCTTGATCAGATCCATATCTTCCGGGTTGATCATCCCTTCTTTTACTAACGTCGTCTTGAACCAGTCGATTAAACCTGCCCAAAAAGGCTCATGCACCAAAATGATCGGAATTTTGCGCGTTTTGCCGGTTTGCACCAGTGTCAGCGCCTCCATCAGTTCATCCATGGTGCCGAAACCGCCCGGCATAACGACATAAGCTGTCGCAAATTTGACGAACATGACCTTGCGTGCAAAAAAATGGCCAAACGTCTGACTGATATCCTGATAAGGGTTATTATTCTGCTCATGGGGAAGTTGAATATTCAGGCCGACACTGGGCGATTTTCCAAAAAAAGCCCCTTTGTTTGCAGCCTCCATGATGCCAGGGCCACCACCGGAAATCACACTGAATCCAGCGTCTGACAGTTGCCGTGCAATTTGCTCGGTCAACATATAATAGGCATCATCAGGCGGGGTACGGGCACTACCAAAAATACTGACAGCGGGCCGAATGCCACTTAAGCGTTCCGTGGATTCAACAAATTCTGCCATAATCTCAAAAACGCGCCATGATTCCCGCGCAGTATATGAAGATTTGGCAAGTAACTCCGGATCAGCCATTTTAGGCAATTTATCGATAGAACTCATAGCTGGATACCCGCATTTAATGGAAACGCAATCACAAAACAACCCTGTCGAACCCGCATCCAGCGCTAAAACACTGCTACTGGTAGATGGCTCTTCCTATCTTTACCGTGCCTTTCATGCCATGCCGGACTTGCGCAATCAGCGCAATGAACCTACGGGTGCCATTTATGGCGTACTCAACATGTTACGCCGGCTGCATAAAGACCACATCGCCGATTATAGCGCGTGTGTGTTTGACGCAAAAGGAAAAACCTTCCGCGATGACTGGTTTCCGGAATATAAAGCCCATCGCCCCCCCATGCCGGATGACCTGCGGTGCCAGATCGAACCGCTGCTGGAGGCCATTCGGGCCATGGGCTGGCCACTGCTGATTGTGGATGGGGTTGAAGCGGACGATGTCATTGGCACACTGGGTTTGCTGGCTGAAAAAGAGGGGATTCGCACCATCATTTCAACTGGCGACAAAGATATGGCCCAGCTGGTGAACCCCCATGTCACACTGGTCAATACCATGACCAATGAAACGCTGGACAGGGAAGGGGTGATTAACAAGTTTGGCGTCCCGCCGGAACGTATACAGGATTATCTGACACTGGTCGGCGACACGGTGGACAATGTTCCCGGCGTGGAAAAAGTCGGCCCCAAAACAGCCGTGAAATGGTTGGCAGAATATGGTTCACTGGACAACCTGGTCGCCAATGCAGATAAAATTAAAGGAGTAGTCGGCGATAATCTGCGCAAAGCGCTGGATTGGCTGCCCATGGGTTACAAACTGGTTACCATTAAAACCGATGTGCCCTTACCCGTGGAAGTCCGAGCCTTACACCCTCAACCTCAGGACCAGGCCAAACTGACTGAACTGTTTGGTCAATTTGGATTTAAAACCTGGCTCAGGGAAGTGGGAGGCGAAGCAACTGACGCCTCAACAGCAGCTACGACAACACTCCCCACCGTTGCGCGCAACTACGAAACCATTACAACCGAAGCAGCGCTGAATGACTGGCTGGCCAGAATCGGTGCGAGCGCACTGGTTTCCGTTGATACAGAAACCACGGGCCTTGATCCTATGATCGCCCGTCTGGTTGGCATTTCGCTTTCGGTGGAAACCCACCATGGCGCGTATATTCCCCTCAACCATCGCTATCCCGGCGCGCCGGACCAGCTCAGCGAAGCCTATGTGCTGCAACGCCTGAAACCCTGGCTGGAAGACCCGAGCATGCTCAAACTGGGGCAAAACATCAAATACGATCTGCACATTTTCGCCAACCACGGTATCAAACTGGCGGGCGTGCATCACGATACCTTGCTTGAATCCTATGTACTGGAAAGCCATCGCCCCCATGATATGGACAACATGGCGTTACGCCACCTGGGCGTTAAAACCATTGCTTATGCCGAAGTTGCGGGTAAAGGGGCGAGCCAGATCGGTTTTGAAGATGTCTCTATTGAAACAGCCGCTGAATATGCCGCAGAAGATGCGGACATCACCCTGCAATTACACGAATCCCTGTACCCGCAAGTCAGTGCTGACAGCAAACTGGAATACGTGTACCGCCACATTGAAATGCCCCTGATCCAGATTTTGTATCAGATAGAACGCAATGGCGTACTGCTGGATTCCAGACTGCTGGGCATTCAAAGTCATGAGCTGGGCTTAAAGATACAAGAACTGGAGAAGCAAGCCCATATTCTGGCAGGGCAGCCGTTCAACCTGAACTCCCCCAAACAGATACAGGAAATTCTTTTCACCCAGCAAAACCTGCCAGTGATCAAAAAAACCCCTGGCGGTACCCCTTCAACGGATGAAGACGTATTGCAAAAGCTGGCCGAAGACTACCCGCTGCCCAAACTGTTACTGGAATATCGCGGCATCGCCAAACTAAAATCCACTTACACAGACAAGCTCCCGCGTATGGTGAACCCTGCGACCGGGCGCGTGCATACCAACTACAACCAGGCCGTTGCTATCACCGGGCGACTGGCTAGCTCCGAGCCTAACCTTCAAAACATCCCTGTGCGCAGCGCAGAAGGTCGGCGTATCCGAGAAGCGTTTATCGCTCCGGCGGGCAGCCATATCGTTTCGGCGGATTACTCCCAGATCGAATTGCGCATCATGGCGCATATTTCACAGGATGCCAGCTTGCTGAAAGCCTTTGCAGAGGGCCAGGACGTGCACCGCGCTACCGCAGCGGAAATCTTTGGCGTGGCACCAGAAGAAGTCTCATCCGAACAGCGTCGTTACGCCAAAGTAATCAACTTCGGTCTGATTTACGGCATGTCTGCCTTTGGACTGGCCGGCCAGCTAGGCTTGGAGCGCTCCGCCGCGCAAGCTTATATTGACCGTTACTTCGCCCGCTATCCTGGCGTAGCCAACTACATGCAGCGCACCCGGGAGGAAGCCCAAAGCAAAGGCTATGTAGAAACCGTATTTGGCCGACGCCTGTGGCTACCGGAAATCAGCGGGAAAAACGGCCCGCGCCGACAGGCTGCAGAACGCGCTGCCATCAACGCACCGATGCAAGGCACCGCTGCTGACCTGATTAAGCTGGCCATGATCGCCGTACAAGGCTGGCTGGAACATCACAAAAAACAATCCATGATCATCATGCAGGTGCACGATGAACTGGTGCTGGAAGTGCCAGATGCAGAACTGGAAGAAATCAAACGGGAACTGCCAAGGTTAATGTGCGAAGTGGCCAAACTGGATGTCCCGTTACTGGCAGAAGTAGGGGTTGGACCTAATTGGGAGCAGGCGCATTAGCCTGTATCTTTCTGAAATTTGCATGTAGGTCGCGGAGAATTCATGCAAAGGTTGTGCCGCCCGCTTTTTTTGATATATCTTTTCGATACTAATTTCTGATACTATAATAATCATGAACAGCAAACACAGAAAAACCCTCAAAGCTATATTCTCTAATCCCATACTTTCAAACATTCCCTGGAAGGACATTGAGGCCATGATTGAAGCAACAGGGGCAAAAAAATCTGAGGGCGCAGGTTCAAGGGTGCGGTTTCTGCTGAATGGTGTGCCGGGCATGTTTCATCGCCCGCACCCACAAAAGGAGACTGACAAAGGCGCGGTGGAGTCCGTGCGTAAATTTTTAATTGATGCGGGAATCGAGCCATGATGGAATACAAAGGTTATTACGGCGTAGTCAAATATGACGATGAAGCCGAAATTTTTCACGGGGATGTGCTGCTAGCAAAAGGCGCAGTTACTTTCCAGGGAAGAAGTGTCAAGGAGATCAAACAAGCTTTCCAGGACTCTGTAGACGAATATCTAAAATTCTGCGAGGAAAGCGGCATAGAGGCAGAAAAACCCTTTTCTGGAAAACTGGTGCTACGGATGAACCCCAAACTTCACCGCGCGCTTGCCGTGGCAGCTAGACGCGAACACAAAAGCTTAAACACGCTAATTACCGATAAGCTAGCCGAAGATTTTGGCGTCACGGCTTAACCCGCGAGGATTTAGGGGATCGTGACGTACGTTTCATTGCGGATATGTTAATGTAAGACATGCTACTATGATTTGCTTTGATTTATTATGTATTCGCGCACAACTAAGGAAGTTCTGAACAAGTCCCTGTCCTGTAAAATATGAATTGTCATCCCGCCGAGATCAGCTTATGAAACAACTCAGTTTTGCTGTCAGTGAATTTACCAAGAAGCCCAAGCAGACGTGACGGGAGAAGTTTTTACTGGAAATGGACGCTGTCGTGCCGTGGTCACGACTCCTGGCGTTGATTGAGCCACACTACTCCAAAGCAGGGAATGGCCGTAGGCCTTATGCGTTGGCAACGATGCTGCGCATCCACTTCATGCAACAGTGGTTCGGTTACTCCGATGCTGTGATGGAAGAAGCTTTACATGAAGTACCGTTGCTGCGGCACTTCGCCGGACTGGATGGGGGCACGGACACGATGCCTGACGAAACCACGATCCTGAACTTCCGGCACCTGCTGGAACATCATTAAAAAGCACTAATCAGTGCAGCAAGGAGATTATGATTTGATTGAACAAGGTGCTCGAGCAATTTTACGACTTACTTTCGAAGGATAAGAAGAAAAATGAAGTACGTTGAAGTAATCACTGACGCAGGTAGTGCTGACACGGTTGCTGCAATCTCGGAAAAACATGAAGTCAGCGATTTCCGTCTGAGCATAGTCGGCAATGATGGCATGCAGTCTATGCGGCTGCTCGTAGGTGACGACAAGCTCCAGTCAGTACTGGATGCTTTACAGACCTTGCTTGGCAAACAGGCATCCACACGAATTGTCGTACTACCCGTAGAAATTGCACTACCTAAACTCACTGAAGAAGAAAGAGAGGAAGAAGATTCTGCGGCAGCAACCCGTGAGGCGCTCTATGAAGAGGTGGAGAAAAATGCACGGCTGGATCTGAATTTTATCGTGCTGGTCGTTTTGTCGACAGCAGTTGCTGCTATAGGACTGATAGAAAACAACGTGGCTGTCGTCATCGGAGCCATGGTCATTGCGCCGTTACTTGGCCCAAACCTGGCATTTGGTCTCGGAACGGCTCTGGGCGATATTGCATTAATGCGCAAATCCGTCCTCACTTCTACTGTTGGCATTGCTTTAGCGATCATCCTGTCAATTATAATTGGCATTGCCTGGCCCTTAGAGGTATCCAGTCCGGAGCTTGTTTCTCGTACTCAGGTAGGGATGGATTCCGTTGCGCTGGCACTTGCTTCGGGCGCAGCAGCTGCGCTTTCCATGACAACCGGCTTATCCAGCGTGCTGGTTGGAGTGATGGTTGCAGTAGCTTTGCTGCCGCCGGCAGTCACACTTGGCCTCATGCTGGGCTATGGAAACATCAACCTCGCCATTAGTGCGGCTTTGCTTCTAGCCATTAATCTGGTGTGCGTGAACTTATCCAGCAAAGTGGTCTTTTTTGTTAAAGGCATCCGCCCACGAACCGGGTGGGAAAAAAAGAAGGCCAAGCATTCAATGGTCATTTACATTCTGGTATGGCTATTCACCTTGATTTTTCTTGTATTATTCATTTATGTGCGCCGTGCTTATACTAACTAGCGGCGAGACATCAGGAAGTAAAATGTTTCGCTACATTCGTTTTGCTGTTATCACGATCTTCGTAACCATGGCGGTTGTTGCTCAAGCCAAAGACAATGATGCAAATGGGCAGAAATATCAGGATGTTATATCCGTCAAAGTACAAGCCCGGGGCGATAATCGTTTTGATTTCGATGCCACTATTGCTTCGCCATATGACACCCCCCAACGCTACGCCGATGCTTTTCGCGTCATTAATAAGGATGGCATGACTTACGGGGTGCGCAAACTTTTTCATGATCATGCTGGCGAGCAGCCATTTACACGGGATCCTTATGGCGTGGACATACCTGCAGGGATTCAGTCCGTGACTATTCAGGCAGGTGACCAGAAATACGGGTACGGTGGCAAAACCGTACAAGTCACCTTGCCGGGACGATAAGCAGGTAACATAGCGCTTTGCTGGATCTGAACTAATACTTTTTTTTCGAGAATGACATGCATCTTTTTGCCATCCCGCTTCTGACCCTGTTTTTCTTGTCTGGCTGCACCAAACCAGTTGAAAAGCCGGAACAAGTTCGCCCTGCCATGATTTATACCGTCACGCAAAATAGCAGCTCCCAAGCTTCCGTTTATTCCGGTGAAGTTCATGCGCGCCGTGAAGCAGAGCTGGGGTTCCGAATTGGCGGAAAAGTAACGTCACGAGGTGTTGAGCTGGGGAGCGAAGTAAAACCAGGACAAGTGCTGGCCCAATTAGATCCACAGGATGCACAACTGGCAACTGCCAGCGCTCGAGCACAATTGGCAGGGGCTGAATCTGAAGTAGCCAATGCTGCCGCCGAACTGGACCGCGCACAAAAATTGGTAAAACAACAATTTTTAAGCCAGGCGGCACTGGATGCGCGCATCAATGCCGACAAAACTGCCCGCGCCCGGTTGGCCGCAAGCCGGGCCCAATTGAACATTTCCGGTAACCAACTAAGCTACACCACGCTCAAAGCCGATACTGCCGGAGTAGTCACGAGCGTAAATTTTGAAACCGGGCAGGTAGTGAGCGCAGGCCAGCCGTTGGTGCGAATCGCTTATGCTGGCGAAAAAGAAGTCTATATTCGCGTGGGGGAAGCGCAAACGCAACAGTTTAAGGCCGGGTCAAAAGTCCAGGTAAGACTGTGGGCTGCGACACAAAAAGCCTATACCGGGGTTGTGCGTGAGATAGCCCCTGCTGCTGATGAAAATCGCACTTATTTACTGAAAATTACGATTAATCAAGCGGATGAAGCTGTTCGGCTCGGCATGACGGCAACTGTAGCATTCGTTAACCTGGCTGATTCATTTTCAACTGTGGCATTGCCCGCAGGGGCATTATTTCAGGTGGGTAAACAAACCAAGGTCTGGGTGGTAAACGCACAGCAACAAGTGAGTGCTGTGCCCGTCCAGGTAGTGCAGTATCGCGAAAATGGCTTACTGGTTCGCGGTCAGTTGCCTGCTGGTACACAGGTCATTGCTGCGGGTGCCCATAAATTGCAGCCCGGCCAAAAAATCCGGCCTGTCCCTTATGATGGCCCTGTTCTCCATGCTGCCGAGGGCAACGCGTGAGTCGTTTCAACCTTTCCGAGTGGGCGCTTGGCCATCGCACTTTTGTACTCTACCTGATGATGCTGTTTACGGTACTGGGCATCATGGGCTATAACAAGCTGGGGCAATCTGAAGACCCGCCTTTTACTTTCAAGGTCATGCTGATTCAGGCTTACTGGCCCGGTGCCACAGCGCTGGAAATGGAAAAACTGGTCGCTGACCGTATTGAGAAAGTACTGCTTGAATCCCCCCACGTAGACATAGTAAAAAGCTTTTCTCGCCCAGGCGAGACAAAAATCATTGTCAGCGCTCAGGATGCCACTCGCGGTGACGAAATGCCGAATATGTTTTATCAGGTGAGAAAACGTGTTCAGGATATTCAACACACCCTGCCGCAAGGTGTTCAGGGTCCATTTTTCAACGACGAGTTCGGTGAAACTTACGGGAACGTATTTGCCCTGACGGGCGATGGCTTTAGCCTGGCCCAACTGCGGGATACTGCTGACGATTTGCGCAAAGAGTTGCTGCGGGTGCCAGGTGTCGCCAAGGTTGATATCATCGGCGTGCAGGATGAAAAAATCTATGTGGAATTGTCTAACCAAAAACTCGCCAACCTGGGTTTTGATTCGCAAGAAGTCATTAAATCCCTGCAAACCTGGAATGCAATGGCATCGGCGGGCAGCTTTGAAACGATCACCGACCGTATCTATCTTCGCCCTTCAGGGCGTTTTCAGACTGTGGCTGAAATCCGCGAGCTACCCATCCGCGTCGGCAAACGTACGGTATTATTAAAAGAAATTGCCGATGTAAAACGCGGCTATGCCGATCCAGCGCAACCCAGTATGCATTTTGAAGGCACACCGGCTATCGGCATCGGTGTTTCCATGAAAAAAGGGGGCGATATTATTGCCCTTGGCAAACATCTTTACAGCACCATTGAGCGCATAGAATCTCAATTACCCATCGGCCTTTCGCTTCATCGTGTCAACGACCAGCCGCAAGCTGTGCGTAAATCCATCGCTGAATTTCAAAATTCAGTGCTGGAGGCCGTCATTATTGTGCTTGCAGTCAGTTTTATCAGCCTTGGGTTGCGCGCAGGCGCGGTGGTAGCACTATCCATCCCGCTGGTGCTGGCAGCAACGTTCTTTTTCATGAGCCTGTTTAACGTGGGCCTGCACAAGATTTCTCTCGGTGCACTCATTTTAGCCCTGGGCTTGCTGGTGGACGATGCGATCATTGCCGTGGAGATGATGTCCGTTAAAATGGAACAAGGTTTTGATCGTGTCAAAGCTGCGAGCTTCACCTTTACTACCACTGCCTTACCTATGCTCACAGGCACACTCATTACTGCCGCCGGATTTCTTCCCATTTCCACCGCGCAATCTACCGTTGGCGAATACACTATTTCATTATTTCAAGTGGTCACCATTGCGTTGCTGCTGTCCTGGATTGCCTCCGTAGTAGTGATTCCTTTTCTGGGCTTTAAACTGTTACCCGATCCCCACAAAGTCCCATCCGGACCGGGTCGTTTTGATTTTATCTCACGCAACATGCGCGAGTTCAGTGCATGGCAGCATAAACTGAGCGAGGGATTCTACAAACGCTTTCGCGTGTTGGTAACCTGGTGCGTTACAAAACGTAAAACAGTCATATTACTGACCCTGATCACTTTCATGCTTGCGGTATACAGCTTCCAATTCGTTCAAAAGCAGTTTTTTCCGGATGCTACCCGGCTGGAGTTACTGGTTGACCTGAAGCTCGCGGAAGGCAGTTCGCTCCCTGCTACCGAACATGAAGTAACCAAGATGGAGCAATTGTTAAAAAGCCATCAAGGGGATATCGATAATTACGTTACCTACATTGGCAGTGGTGCACCACGATTTTATCTGCCCCTTGATCAGCAATTGCCCGCACCCAGTTTTGCGCAATTCGTCATCACCACAAAAAGCATAGAGGCCCGGGAGCGATTACGCACCCAGTTGATTGGTTACCTGGATGGCCCGGCTTTTGCAGCTATTCGCGGGCGGGTATTACGCCTGGAAAACGGACCACCCGTCGGCTTTCCTGTGCAATTTCGTATTTCCGGGGAAAACTTTGGTACGTTACGCGACATTGCCCAGCAGATGGCCACCGTCATGCGCAACAACCCCCATTTAAGGAATGTACAGCTGGATTGGGATGAACGCACCAAAGCCATTTTTCTGGATATTGATCCGGCTAAAGCACAATCTCTGGGCGTTACCCAGCAAAGCATTTCGCAATTGTTGCAATCGGCCATACAAGGCAGCCAGGTCACCACCTACCGGGAGCGTGATCAGCTGATTGAAGTCGTATTGCGTGGTGCACCACTGGAGCGCGAACACCTTAGCCAACTCATTAACCTGAATATCCCAACGGCTTCCGGTCGTACCGTACCGCTATCGCAAATCGCGACCTTACGCTATGAAATGGAAGAAGGACTGATCTGGCACCGCAACCGAATCCCCACTATCACAGTACGTGGAGACATCTACAGCAAAATTCAGGCACCAGAAGTCTCGGCTCTGGTAGAAGCCGGCATGGATGCAATCCGGGCCAAATTACCCATGGGCTACCGGCTGGAAACCGGTGGTGCTGTGGAAGAAAGTGCCAAAGCGAATGAATCCATCAGTGCTGGCATGCCTATTTTCCTGATCGTTGTCATCACCTTGTTAATCATGCAATTACACAGTTTCCAGCGAGTGATCATGGTGCTGCTTACTGCGCCCCTTGGTTTAATTGGTGTCGCTATGGCGCTGTTACTGCTCAACCGGCCGTTTGGATTTGTTGCCATGCTGGGCACCCTCGCGCTGACAGGCATGATTATGCGCAACTCGGTGATTCTGATTGACCAGATAGAACGCAATATTCTGGACGGCCAATCCACCTGGGATGCCATTATTGAAGCGGCTGTCAGACGCTTCCGCCCGATCATGCTCACGGCTTTGGCGGCTATTCTGGCGATGGTACCGCTTTCTCGCAGCGTGTTCTTCGGCCCCATGGCCTCTGCCATCATGGGGGGCCTGCTGGTTGCCACCGTTTTGACGTTGCTGTTTCTGCCAGCCATGTATGCCGCCTGGTTCAGGGTAAAGCCACCCGTCAGTTAATCCGAAAGCGACCGTTACCACCAGCCCTGACATCCCGTTTATCGCCCTCGACGAGGGTGTCAATCAGGATGGACATACACCAAACTTATATACACTTAACAACAGTTTATTGGCGGTTGATACCTTATTCACGCAAAATAGATGCCTGTTTGACTGAAACAAAATCGGCAAAACCTGTTAATACATACAATAAATTGCCGTTTTCTCTTCGCTTGATCAGCCTAACAATAGCCGAATATTTACTATTAACTTACGCACATAGTCATACAACGTCATCCTGAGGAACCCTAATGCAATCCGGCCCACGCGAAATAGTCACGCCTTTTCGAGCCATTCCCCTTGAAATACCTGAAGGAATGAAGCATAACGAGTTCTTCAACAGCACTGAAAACCTCAACGACCTGGTCAACAACAACGGGCTGTTAGTCAATTCGGAAAATTTGTTGCTGTACCGCAAAGCCTTGGGCCACAGCACCGAATTTGATACCTCTATTATCTACAACACCTCGCAATGCATTCTCAATCCGCTAGGACGGCCAGTACGACGCACACAAGTACCACCCAACGTACTGCACTCCTGGAACAGGATGAACCAGATTATCATCGACTATATGCTGGAGTGTTACCCGAATCCGGACGACGCCCTGATTTTAGCAGGCGAAGCCAGCCTGGATGCTACCTGGCCGCTCACTTCTCCCGGGGTCCCCAGTATTCGTATGCTACATAACCACTTTATTGTTTTCCCGAAAGAAGAACTCCGTAACGCCAAACTGGCAGACTCAAAGAATCCCAACTTGACTGACGGCGGCCAGCATAGTTTGTTTCAAGCCTATATGCGCGATGTTTACCGCGAATTTTTTGACAAGGCACTGAATCTGAAAATTCTCAAACCCGCCAGTGAGGCAGACGCTCGTATCGAGCTGACGGGTTATCCGCAAGGGTTACCCAGCTGGGAAGTTCAAGGCGGGTCTGCTGCGCTGAAAGATATTCGGTTCTGGCAAGAATACGATGCGGTGCTAAAAGGGTTTATCGATTTCTACCGCACTTTTTTTTCGCAGGTTTCTACGCGCAATGCCCCCATGCCTGTTGATGCCTATTTTCCGGATGAAGTGGAAAGCGTACTGTTGTTCAACAACGATTTCTTGAAAACCGCAAAAAAAGTACGCGATCACTGCATTATCGATGCGAAATATGCGAATGCTATTCGCTGGCAACCTGCGTTTAAACAGCTCATTTACCGTAATGATGAAGGGAAATTGATTGTTACCATCAGTCAAAATTCCATCGGCAACGCCATTACCGAATTGCTGGGCGTAGTTGTGAATCGCGTTCCAGATGCAGATGCTTACGAAAAAAAGGAAACCCAGTTAGTCGAAAAACTGCTCGAAGTTCGTCGCCGCTTGATCGAAGCTGATCTGGGTGACGGCATTGGTACTGACTATTGGCCAAAAGAATAGACATCCAGAAATGGGCGCGAAACTGAACTTGTCTAGCTTTGCGCTATTTACTGTGCCTGAATTAAGGTATCAGGTTACACGCTGTATAAATTCCCAGGTTTGTTGGTCAAAATAAATAATTTAGTTAAAACTTCGCATCACTAGTGCTTACAATTTGAAACAGTTGTTTCAGTATTTCCTTACTGTTAAAGTGGTATTAATAAATGTTGCGCCATCAGTAGTGTCCGGTTAAATCGCGAATCGAGCCGCCAAGATCCAATCTGGGCGGGGTTTAGAAAGCAAAATATTTTGGTGCCGATTTGAAATCATC